>CAYXDL010000246.1:0-4450 GCA_964463775.1 uncultured Hyphomicrobiales bacterium | reverse complement strand
GACCTCGGTGGAGCCGGTGAAGGTGAGCATGCGCACGAGCGGATTGCCGGTCAGCTCCCCGCCGATCTCGCGGGCCGAGCCGGTCACCACCGACAGCAGGCCTGCGGGCAGCCCGGCGCGTTCGGCCAGTTCCGCCAGGGCGAAGGCCGAATAGGGTGTTGCCGTCGCCGGCTTGACCACCATGGAGCAGCCGACGGCCAGAGCCGGCCCCGCCTTGCGGGTGATCATGGCGGAAGGGAAATTCCAGGGTGTGATCGCAGCGCAGACGCCGATCGGCTCCTTGATCACGACGATGCGCTTGTCCCCCTGATGGGCGGGGATGGTATCGCCATAGACGCGCTTGCCCTCCTCGGCAAACCACTCGATGAAGGAGGCGGCATAAGCGATCTCCCCGCGCGATTCCGTCAGCGGCTTGCCCTGCTCCGCCGTCATGATCACCGCCAGATCCTCCTGATTTTCCATGATCAGGTTGAACCAGCGGCGCAGGATGTTGGCCCGCTCCTTGGCTGTCAGCGCCCGCCAGGCGGGCTGGGCGGCCTGGGCGGCCTCGATGGCGCGGCGGGTTTCGGCCACGCCCATTTTCGGAATGGTGCCGATCTGCTCGCCCGTGGCCGGATTGGTCACGGCAATGGTGGCGCCGTCATCGGCATCGCACCAGGCGCCGTTGATATAACATTGCTGACGCAGCAATGACGGATCCTTCAATCCCAGCGGATTTTCGTTCTGCGCGTTCATGCCATCCTCCCTTGTATGATCGAACCCCTGATGTGACTGAAATTACCTGAAGGCCGGCCTCCGGCGTGCGCGCCGCGCGGGCCTGCTGAAATCTGCATGCCAAACAATATGCCAAGCCCGGGAGAAAGAAAAAGGGGATTGAGCAAGTTTTTCACCACAGCGGCATTTTTCACCGGTGTTAGCCATTCCTTTACCGCCCTGGCAGACAATGACAGCAGGCCGTTGCACAAATCCGGACCAGAACGCCATGAAGGACATGAAGGAACAAAGCGGAAAACACACCCCTCAGCCGGCACCGGCACCAGCCGGCAATGATGAAAACACGGCAGTCGCCGACCCCGACCGGCGCAGACATATCCGCCGTTCGACCATTCTGCGCGGCACCCTGCACATCGATGCCCGCGATATCGACTGCGTCATTCTCGACCTGTCGGTGGGCGGTGCCAAGATCATGATCAGGGAACCGGTTTACAGCGGTGCGCGCACGACACTCCGCATCGATCGCGTCGGCGCCTTCTCCGCCGATGTGGTCTGGACCAGCGATGAATTCTGCGGTCTGCTGTTCACCGGCGACAATTTCACCATTTCGGAAAAGATCGGCCGCCGCTTCGGCCTCGAATAATACCGTCCGGGCCGGGGCGATTGAATACTCAGCCCCGTTCGCGAACAGAAATTTCGCTTTCCACTACACTACAGTCTGAACCGGCGAGACTGTCCTGCCATCCTGCCCGCAATGCCGCCGATGTCCGCCCCGCCCCGTCGGCCCGCCAGCCCGGCGGTCCGAGCAGATAGCCCGGAATATCCCGCAACCGCCCTGCCTTCATGACATCACGGAACATGCTCAGCCATTCATGAAAGGCGATGCGCAGGGGATTGAAGGTCGCGATATTGCGCACCAGCCCGTAACGGGGCGGATCGGCGGCTTCCTCGGCTTCGAAAGTGCCGAAAAGGCGATCCCAGATGATCAGCACGCCGGCATAATTGCGGTCCAGATAACGGGGGTTGCGCGCATGATGCACGCGGTGATGGCTCGGCGTGTTCAGCACCCATTCCAGCGGGCCGAGGCGGGTAATTGTCTCCGTATGGATCCAGAACTGATAAATCAGGCTGAGACCGGAAAAGAAGATCACCATCGCCGGATCGAAACCGATCAGCGGCAATGGCAGCCAGAAAATGAAGGCACCGCTCAGCCGCCCGGTCCAGGTCTGGCGCAGGGCCGTCGACAGGTTGTAATGCTGCGATGAATGATGCACGACATGGCTGGCCCAGAACCAGCGCCGTTCATGAGAGATGCGGTGAAACCAGTAATAGGCCAGATCCTCGGCCAGAAAGCACAGCAGATAGGCCCACCAGTCATAACCGATGTCGAACAGGGCGTATTGATGGACCCAGCGGTAAATGCCATAGAACAGCGCCCCGGTCAGGGCGCCGATCACCAGATTGCCGCCGCCCATCATCAGGCTGGCCAGGGTATCGCGGGTTTCATAGAGGCCGCGCCCCGCAAACCGCCAGAGCAGGATTTCCAGAACCACCAGAAGGATGAAGCCGGGCACCGCCAGCTCGACAACATTGGGATAGGTCATAGCACGTCCTCCCCCTGCCCGACCCTCAGCCAGGGCGGCGTCTCCTCCACCCGCAGGCGTAACGGCGGAAAGGCCGGGTCGGGAAAACGCAGCTTCACCACCGCCTCTCTCGTCGTTGCCAGCGTCACCTCATCGCGCCTGAAACAACGCACGGAGAATCCATCGCCAATACGCCGCACGATGCCGAGAAACCCGGCATCCTCACCCACCTTCCGGCAGAAGAAAATGCCGCAGCCATCGCCGGTTGCATAAGCATGTTCAATTTTCACATCAGGATAATCGGCGATCAGAAGCGCCCGCAGGCGGCCCTCATCCGCCCTGGCATCCCGTCGCCCGCCAAGCAGCCAGGTCAGGACAACGATGGCGACAATGCCCAAAGGGGCCATGATCATGGTGCTGGTCTGCATGAGCGAAGCTTAAACCATTTCCCCCGCCGGATCGACCCTCGCCGGCATCCCGCTTCCTCCGGCACCGGACCCCGCCTGCCGCTCCCGCCAGCGGGAGGGGGGACAGCCATATTGCCGGCTGAAATGGCGGATGAAGTGGGCGCTGTCGGTAAAACCGCAATCCAGTGCCACCTCGGTCACGCTGCGCTTGCCCTCAGCCAGCAGCCGCGCCCCGTATTCGAGGCGCAGGCGGCGGCAGAAGGCTTGCGGGCTTTGCCCGGTTTCGGCGGCGAACAGGCGCTCGAACTGGCGTCGGGACAGGCCGATATGGGCAGCGAGCTCCCCGTTTGAGGGGGGCGCATCAAGACGCTGCTCCATCAGCTGTACCGCCCGGGCCATGCGCCGGTCGGCAATATCGCCGGTAAAATGCCGCCGGGGCTGGGCAGCATCGGCGGGCCGGGCCCGGTCGGCAACCAGAATGTTCAGGCTTTTACGCGCCAGCGGCCGCCCGCAATGACGTTCGACCATCCAGGCGGCCAGATCAAGCGCGCCGGTGCCCCCCGCGCAGGTGATGCGCCCGCGGTCAACGACGAACAACTTATCGGCCACGGGCACGACATCGCCGGCTTCGGCCAGCAGATCCCCGTAATGATACCAGCTGACACAACATTGCCGCCCGGCCATCAGCCCGGCGCGTACCAGCACGAAACTGGCAGTGCAGACCCCGACCAGGGTCACCCCCGCATCCGCCGCCCGGCGCAGATAGGCGATGATGCGCGGATCCGTATCCTCCGCCCCCGGCAGCAGCCCGCCGACCACCACCAGATAATCGAAGCGTTCCGGATGTTCCAGCCCCGACCACGGGGTGACGGTGACGCCGCAACTGGCGCGCACCGGGCGGTCATCAATGCCCAGAACCTCCCACCGGCAGCGGATCGGGCGGCTGCGGTCGCCCTCATCGGCGGCCAGGCGCAGCACATCGATCATCGCCGCGAACGGCAGCAGGGTAAAGCGCGGCAGCGGCAGAAAACCGACATACAGCAAAGGGCGCCCCTCCCCCTGCGGCGCCGACACGCCCCTCTTTTCTTCCCGTAATCCGCTCATGACGTATTTATACAATAACAATGGCGCTTTTATCCAATGTTTATCCGCCCGGTAATGGCGTAATCTCTGCATGCGCCGGAAGGATATGGCCGCCGGCGCGGGGAGGAACGGAAACATGCAACGCTTTTCCATTTTCAGCATGCTGCGCCAGGCAATGCGCCATCATCAGGGCTGGCCCGCCCAATGGCGGGACCGCCCGCCGGAAAGCCATTATGACATCGTCATCATCGGCGGGGGCGGCCACGGGCTGGCCACCGCCTATTACCTGGCGAAAAATCACGGCATCACCAATGTCGCGGTGCTGGAAAAGGGCTGGCTGGGCGGCGGCAACACGGCACGCAACACCACCGTGGTACGCTCCAACTATCTGCTGGAGCCCAGCGCCGGCATTTACGAACATTCCCTGAAACTGTGGGAAGGGCTGTCCCAGGATCTGAATTTCAATGTCATGCTCTCCCAGCGCGGGGTGCTGACACTGGCGCACAGCCACGGCGATGTACGCAATGCCAGGCGCCTGATCAATGCCAACCATATCAACGGTATCGACAGCGAATGGCTGACCCCGGAACAGGTGAAAGCCTTCTGTCCGGTACTGAACACCGATCCCGATGCGCGTTTCCCGATCATGGGCGCGGCCCTGCA
>CAYXDL010000245.1:0-4454 GCA_964463775.1 uncultured Hyphomicrobiales bacterium | reverse complement strand
CGCATCGGTGCGCCCGGCGGCAGACAGGCTCACCTCCTCGCCGCAGAAGCGCGAAAACGCCTCCTCCACCGCCTGCTGTACCGACAGACCGTTGGGCTGACGCTGCCAGCCGACGAAGCCGGTGCCGTCATATTCGATCGTCAGACGGTAACGGGGCATGGTCAGCCCAGCCGCGTACCGATGGCGACGGGGCGCCCGCGCAGCATCTCCGCCGCGCTCATCGGCCGCTTGCCCGGACGCTGCACGCGCAGCAGGCGCAAGGCCCCCTCACCGCAGGCAATGAGCAACCCGTCAGCGAGAACGGTACCGGCCTCCATGGCGCGCATATCCGGATGCTCTTCCGGCCGGGCGGAAAGAATTTTAAGCCGCTCCCCCTCCAGAAGGGTGAAGGCCCCCGGCCAGGGGGAAAGGGCGCGAATCTGGCGGTCGATATCCTCCGCCGGGCGGCTCCAGTCGATGCGCCCCTCCGCCTTGCCGATCTTTTCGGCATAGGTCACGCCTTCCTCCGGCTGCGGCTGCGGGACGATCTCACCCGCAGCCCAGCGCGGCAGGGTTTCAAGCAGCAGATCCGCCCCCAATGCCGCCAGGCGGTCATGCAGGGTGCCGGCCGTGTCCTCAGCCCCGATCGGTGTGCGCCGGATCGCCAGCACCGGCCCGGTATCCAGCCCCGCCTCCATCTTCATCACGGCGATGCCGGTTTCCTCATCCCCCGCCCAGATGGCCCGCTGGATCGGTGCCGCACCACGCCAGCGCGGCAGCAGAGAAGCATGAAGGTTGAGGCATCCCAGACGCGGCACATCCAGAATCGCCTGAGGCAGGATCAGACCATAGGCCACGACCACGGCCACATCCGGGGCCAGTTCGCTGAAACGGGCCTGTTCCGCATCGTTTTTCAGACTGGTCGGGGTAAAGACAGGTATTCCCGCCGCTTCGGCACGGCGGGCAACCGGGCTGGGGCGCGGCGTCTGCCCGCGACCGGCCGGGCGCGGTGGCTGGGTATAGGCTGCAACGACCTCATAACCGGCATCGATCAGGGCGGACAGGGCCGGCACCGAAAAATCCGGCGTGCCCATGAAGACGACGCGCAGGGAAGAAGGATCGGTCATCAGGCGATGTGACGCCGGCGTTCGGGGTTCTTTTCCGCCTTCTGCCCGGCCTTGCGGGCCTTGAGCAAACGGCGCAGAATCATCTTGCGTTTCAGGGCGGAGAGATGATCGACGAACAGGATGCCTTCCAGATGATCCATCTCGTGCTGGATACAGGTGGCCAGCAGCCCTTCGGCATGCAGTTCCTGTTCCTTTCCGTCGAAATCGAGGAAACGGACATGAACACGGGCCGGGCGCTCGACTTCGGCGAATTGTTCGGGCACCGACAGGCACCCTTCCTCATAGGTGCTCATTTCCTCCGATGCGCTGAGGATTTCCGGGTTGACCAGAAACAGCGGCTCGCGCTCCTTGTCATCATCGGAGACATCGATCACGATCACGCGCAGCGGTTCGCCCACCTGAATTGCCGCCAGACCGATGCCCGGAGCGGCATACATGGTATCCAGCATATCCCGCATCAGGCTGCGCAAATCGTCATCAACGGTTTCCACCGGCCGGGAAACCGCTTTCAGGCGCGGATCCGGTGCCGTTATGATGGGACGTATGGCCATGATCTGAACCCTTCCAAGCGCTGTTTCATCCCTGGAACGGCCGCCGGGCCTTCAGCGCCGCCGCCAGGGTTCCGTCATCAAGATAATCCAGTTCCCCACCCACGGGAACACCATGGGCCAGGCGCGAGACCTTCACATCCATCGATGACAATCTGTCGGTTATATAGTGCGCCGTCGTCTGACCGTCCACCGTTGCATTGGTGGCGATAACAACCTCGCGGACCTCACCACTGCCCACGCGCTCGACAAGCGCATCGATGCCCAGATCGTCCGGCCCCACGCCATCCAGTGCCGACAACACCCCACCGAGCACATGATAGACGCCGCGAAAGGCACCGGCGCGTTCCAGTGCCCAGAGATCGGCCACCTCCTCGACCACACAGAGCAGGCTGCGCTCGCGGCGCGGGTCGCGGCAGACCGAACAGATTTCCGCCGTATCGAGATTGCCGCAGATGCGGCAGGTCTTCACCTTTTCGGCCACATCCTCCATCGCGCTGGCCAGCGGTATCAGCAGGGTCTCACGCTTCTTGACCAGATGCAGCACCGCCCGGCGCGCCGAACGCGGCCCCAGCCCCGGCAGACGGGCCAGCAGCGCGATCAGCCGTTCAAGTTCGCCATCGCTCATCAGAAGGGAAACTGCATCCCGCCCGGCAATTCGATGCCGCCGGTCATCTCGCGCATCTTTTCGGCCACATATTCCTCCTTGCGGCGCAGGGCATCGTTATGCGCGGCCAGCAGCAGATCCTCCAGCATGGTCGGGTCATCGCCATCGAGCAATGTGGGATCGATCTTCAGCGATTTCATTTCCCCCTTGCCGTCGAGCGTCACCTCGACCAGCCCCGCCCCGGCAGTGCCGGTAATCCGCTCGTGTTTAAGATTGTCCTGAAACTCCTGCATCTTCGACTGCATGGCCTGAGCCTGCTTCATCAGATTGCCTAGGTTTTTCATTCCTGTTCCTCGTCCTGAATATCCGCCGGTGCCTGACCGCCCAGATCGCGGATTTGAGTGATTTCAGCCCCTTCGAAAGCCTCGAACACGGCTCTGACAAGAGGATGAGCCGCAACTTCGGCCCGCTGGCGTTCCGCTTCCTCCCGGCGCTGCTCGCCCAGGCTGCGCTGGCCCTGAGCGGTGGAGACCACCACCACCCAGCGCGTGCCTGTCCATTCGCTCAGCGCCTGACCAACCTGATTGGCCAGATTGGGCGGGGCATGGGGGCCGGGCTGAATTTCGATCCGTCCGGGGCTGAAACTGACCAGATGAACATCGTTGATCAGATGGGCGCCGAGCTTGCCCTCGCGCATGCGCTGAAACAGTTCGGCCACCTGCTCGAAACTCTGCGGGTTGGGTGCCCGCGCCTCCGGCTCCGGGGCGGTGGCAAGCTGCATATGTACCTGGCCGCCGTCACCAACGGCAGAGCTACCCTCCCGGGGCGCCGGGGCACCGGCCTGATCATAGCCGCCCCCGCCGCCGGTCGCGGACGGGGCCGCTTCCTGCGCCGGCCCGCCCTCCCGTTTCAGCAATTTCCTTACCAATTCACCCGGATCGGGCAGATCGGCGGCATGGCACAGGCGGATCAGCACCATTTCCACCGCTGAAAGCGGCTGCGGCGCGCGGCGGGCCTCATCCAGCCCGTTAAGCAGCATCTGCCAGCTCTGCGTCAACACCGGCACGGAAAGTGCACCGGCCATGGCAATGGCGCGTTCACGTTCGGCTTCGGGCAGATTGGCCGCGGCCGGAGCATCGGGGGCCACCTTCAGCATCGACAGCCAATGGCAGAATTCCAGCAGATCCTGCAGCACGATCAGCGGATCGGCCCCGGATTCATACATGTCGCGCAACAGCGCAAGGGATTGCGGCGCATCGCCCTTCATCAGATGTTCGAACAGATCGGCCACCAGCGCCTGATCGGCCAGGCCGAGCATATCGCGCACATCCGCCTCGCGCACCACGCCCGCACCATGGGCAATGGCCTGATCGAGCAGGGAAATGCCGTCCCGCGCCGATCCTTCCGCGGCCCGCACCAGCATCTGCATGGCGCCTTTCTCCACCTCCACCCCCTCAGCCGCCGCGATGCGCCCGAGAAGGCCGGACAGCGCCGCCGGTTCCAGACGCTTGAGGTCGAAACGCTGACAGCGCGACAGGATGGTCACCGGCACCTTGCGGATCTCGGTGGTGGCAAAAATGAATTTCACGTGTTCCGGCGGTTCTTCCAGCGTTTTGAGCAGGGCATTGAACGCCGCCGTGGACAGCATGTGCACTTCATCGACGATATAGATCTTGTAGCGTGCCTGCACCGGACGGTAGCGGACGCTGTCGATGACCTCGCGGATATTGTCCACCCCCGTATGGCTGGCGGCATCGATCTCCTGCACATCCACATGCCGTCCTTCGGCAATGGCACGGCAATTATCGCAAACCCCGCAAGGGGTGACCGTGGGGCCGCCCTGGCCATCCTCACCCGTACAGTTCAGTGCCCGGGCGATCAGGCGCGCCGTCGTCGTTTTGCCAACACCGCGCACACCGGTCAGGATGAAGGCCTGCGCCACCCGGCCGGCAGCGATGGCATTGGACAGGGTGCGCACCAGCGCGCTCTGACCCACCACATCCTCGAATCGGTTGGGGCGGTATTTGCGCGCCAGCACCTGGTACCCTGCCTGCGCCTCACCGGCAGGCCGCTGTGCTGTGGCGGTATCGGGGTTGTCGCTCATCCGTTCACCTGTTGCGGGCATTCGCCTGGTCACAGGCATCTGCCTGTACAGGGTCAGTCCGCGAAACACCATCGTACCTGTTCGGAAAG
>CAYXDL010000244.1:0-4463 GCA_964463775.1 uncultured Hyphomicrobiales bacterium | reverse complement strand
GCGCCGATGGTGATGACGCCGGTGCCGCCGACACCGGTGACAAGGATGCCGTATGGTTCGCTGATATCGGGCAGTTCCGGTTCCGGCAGGGCGCGGATTCGTGGGCCGTCCGGATCCATTTCGGCACTGTCGAAGCGGCGCAGGCGGCCGCCGTGAACCGTGACGAAGCTGGGGCAGAAGCCATCCAGGCAGGAATAGTCCTTGTTGCAGGAGGATTGGTTGATGACCCGTTTGCGGCCCCATTCGGTTTCCAGCGGCTCGACGGAGATGCAGTTGGACTGTTCCGAGCAATCGCCGCAGCCTTCGCAGACCAGATCGTTGATGAAGACCCGTTTGGGCGGATCCTCCATCAGGCCGCGCTTGCGCCTGCGGCGTTTTTCCGCCGCGCAGGTCTGATCATAGATCAGGGCCGTGACCCCCGGCGTTGCCGCCAGTTCCTTCTGAACCTCCATCAGCCTGTGGCGGTGGAATACTCGCGTGCCGGGGGGGAAACCCGCATCCAGCGGATATTTCTCAGGCTCGTCGGTGACAATGACGATTTTGGCCACCCGCTCGTGATGGAGCTGGTTGGCGATTTCGGCAACCGTCAGGCTGCCTTCGACCGGCTGACCGCCGGTCATGGCGACGGCGTCGTTGTAGAGGATCTTGTAGGTGATGTTGACCCCGGCGGCGACGGCGGCGCGGATGGCGAGAATGCCTGAATGATAATAGGTGCCGTCGCCGAGATTGGCGAAAACGTGCTGTTCTTCGGTGAAGGGGGCCTCTCCGACCCAGGAAACCCCTTCGCCGCCCATCTGCGAGAAACTCTGCGAATGGCGGTTCATCCACTGCACCATGTAATGGCAGCCGATGCCGACCAGGGCACGTGATCCTTCCGGTACCTTGGTCGAGGTGTTGTGCGGACAGCCGGAACAGAAATAGGGTACCCGCTGCACCGGCGCCGGACGGTTGGACAGGGATTTTTCCTTTCGCTCCAGAAAGGCGAGGCGGTCCTGCGTCTCCTCGCTGGTATGGAAACGGCCGATGCGCGCGGCAATCACCCGGGCAATGCGCGCCGGCGTCAGTTCCCCTTCGGCCGGCAGCAGCCAGTTGCGTTCCTCGTCGAATTTGCCGATGACGCGCGGACGGACATCCTCTCGCCAGTTATAGAGCTGTTCCTTAAGCTGGTTTTCGATCAGGGCGCGCTTTTCCTCGACCACCAGAACCTCTTCCAGCCCTTCGGCAAAGGCGCGCGCGCCATGGGGTTCCAGCGGCCAGGTCATGCCGACCTTGTACAGGCGCAGGCCGATCCTGCGTGCCGTTGCATCGTCGATGCCCAGATCCTCCAGCGCCTGGCGGACATCGAGATAGGATTTCCCGGTGGTGATGATGCCGATGCGCGGGCGCGGGCTGTCGATGACAATGCGGTCGATATTGTTGGCGCGGGCGAATTCCAGGGCGGCATAGACCTTGTAGTGATGCAGGCGATGCTCCTGCTCCATGCGTTCATCGGGCAGGCGGTAATGAACGCCGCCCTCGGGCAGATCGATATCGGGGTGAACGATTTTCAGCCGGTGCGGATCGACATGGATGCTGGCGGCGCTTTCCACCGTTTCGGACAGGGCGGTAAAGCCGACATAACAGCCGGAAAAGCGGGACATCGCCCAGCCGAGCAGCCCGTAATCCAGATATTCCTGAACATTGGCCGGGTGCAGCACCGGCATCATCCAGGACATGAAGCAATGTTCCGTCTGATGCGGCAGGGTGGAGGAGACGGCGCCATGGTCATCACCCGCCACCACCAGCACCCCGCCATGTTTCGAGGTGCCGAAGGCATTGGCATGGCGGAAGACATCGCCGGAACGGTCCACCCCCGGCCCCTTGCCGTACCACAGGGCGAACACACCGTCATATTTCGCATGAGGCGACAGATTGACCTGTTGCGTGCCCCAGACGGCGGTGGCGGCGAGGTCCTCATTGACACCGGGGACGAAGCGGATGTGATGTTCCTTCAGCAGGCGTTCGGCCCGCCACAGGGCCTGATCGTAGCCGGCCAGGGGGGAACCCCGGTAACCGGAAATGAAGCCGGCCGTATTCAGCCCGGCGGCCAGATCGCGCTGGCGCTGCATCATCGGCAGGCGGACCAGCGCCTGTATGCCCGTCAGGAAAATCCGGCCTTCCTGCAGGGTGTACTTGTCCTCAAGCGATACCTTGGCAAGCGTCATTGTCCAATCCTCCGTGGGTAAACGGTGTCCGGGCCGTTACCGATGGGGCGGCATGGCGTTCCGGGGCAATGCCGTTTTCCGCCGCAGCCGTGAAGCCTTCTCCATAAAAGGTAAGCTATACTGACCTTTTTGTCAAATGCCTGACAGTTCCCGCATCAGGGTGTTGCGGCCGGATTGCACCGCTTCCAGCTTGCGGTAGAGTGTCGAACGCCCGATGCCGAGCTGTCGGGCCGTCAGGCTCATCCTGCCATTGTTGCGCGCCAGGGTCAGGCGGATCAGATCCGCTTCGACCTCTTCCAGGCGGCGCGGCGTGCCGTCCTCGTTGAAGGCGGCAATGGCGGGCAGGCCGTTGGCGGCGGCTTCTTCCGTCATGCCGGTGCTCGTGCTGACGGCGCTTCTGCGCTCCTGCGGGGCCAGGCTGCGGCGCAGCCCGGGGAAATCCCGCACATCAAGACATTCGCCGCTGCACAAAACCACGGCGCGGAAGATCACGTTCTCAAGCTGACGGATATTCCCCGGCCAGTCGTGCCGCAGCAGCAGTGTCATCGCCTCCTCGCTGATGCCGGTGATCGGCTTGCCCTCGGCAGACGCGAAGACGGAGAGGAAATGATGGGCCAGATCGGGAATGTCCTCGCGCCGCTCGCGCAGTGGCGGAATGGTGATCGGAAATACGTTCAGCCGGTAATAGAGGTCCTCGCGGAAATCGCCGCTGGCGACCATATCGGACAGTTTGCGGTTGGTGGCCGAAATCAGACGGATATCGACCTTGACCGGCTGCGAGGCGCCGACGGGATCGATCTCCCCTTCCTGCAGCGCACGCAGCAGTTTTACCTGGATATCGGGGCGCAGTTCGCCGATTTCATCGAGAAACAGAGTGCCGCCCGATGCTTCGCGGAATTTGCCTATGCGTCTTTCCGTGGCGCCGGTGAAGGCGCCTTTCTCATGGCCGAAGAGGATGCTTTCCACCAGATTTTCCGGAATGGCGCCACAGTTGACGACGACGAAGGGCGCATTGCGCCGTTCACTGGCCCGCTGAATGGCGCGGGCGATCACCTCCTTGCCGACGCCGCTTTCCCCCTCGATCAGAATGGGGATGGAGGAGGCGGCCGCACGCCGGCCCAGCGCCGTAACCTCACGCATGGCGGGGCTGTCGCCGATGATATCGGTAAAGCCGATCTGTTCGGTGATCTGGCGTGACAGGCGGCTCAGCTCACCCGCCAGGCGGCGCAGGCGCAGGCCATTGTCGATGGATACCTTCAGCCGTTCGGGCGAGGCGGGCTTGACGATGAAATCCGTTGCCCCGGCGCGCATGGCATTGACCACGGTTTCGACGCCGCCATGGGCGGTCAGCACGATCACCGGCATATGCGCATCGCTGCCGCGAACCTTTTCCAGCACCGTCAGGCCATCCATATCCTCCATCATCAGATCAAGCAGCATCAGATCGATGGCTTTCTCGCTGCCGACGCAGTCATCGAGAATGCGCAGCGCCTCGATCCCGCCGCCGGCCACTGCCGGGTTGAAACCCAGCCGGGCGATGACTTCACGGAAAATGCGGGTTTGCAGCGGATCGTCATCGACGATCAGGATATTTGCGCTCATGAGATCAGGATGCCTGCTGTGAATTTGCCTCATCCTAACAGAAGCAGGAGAATGTCTCAATATGAGACATTTTTTCTGAAACCGGCGGAAGGGCGGCAGCGGTGATGATTTCTTTAACCCATGGGTCTAATGTGGGCGCGATTCGATCCGTTGGGAAGATAATCGGGATGGGTGCAGATGAGTATTATGGTAACGGGCGCGGCGGGGTTCATCGGTTTTCATTTGTCCAGGGCATTGCTGGCCCGGGGCGAGAAGGTTGTCGGCATCGATAATCTGAACGACTACTACAGCGTTCGCCTGAAGCAGGACCGTCTGGCGCAATTGCAGGAACACGCCAATTTCAGTTTTGCCAAATGCGACCTGGACGATCTGGAGGGATTGCGCGCTGCGGCGGCGGCACACGGGCCGGTGCGCCAGGTGGTCAATCTGGCGGCACAGGCGGGGGTGCGCTATTCGCTGGAAAATCCGTTTGCCTATGCCAAATCGAATCTGGTCGGCCATCTGTCGGTGATGGAGCTGTGCCGTCATTCCGATACGGTGGAGCATCTGGTCTATGCCAGTTCCAGCTCGGTTTACGGCGGCAACAAGAAACTGCCTTTTTCCGTCGATGACCGGGTGGATCAGCCCGTCTCTCTCTATGCCGCGACCAAAAAGGCG
>CAYXDL010000243.1:0-4469 GCA_964463775.1 uncultured Hyphomicrobiales bacterium | reverse complement strand
GAACAGGCGGACAAATATCCCGGTCAGCTTTCAGGCGGACAGCAACAGCGTGTGGCCATTGCCCGCTCGCTGTGCATGAATCCCAAGATCATGCTGTTCGACGAACCGACTTCGGCGCTCGATCCGGAAATGATCAAGGAAGTGCTGGATGTGATGATCACCCTGGCAGAGGAGGGGATGACCATGATCTGCGTGACCCATGAAATGGGTTTCGCGCGCAAGGTTGCCAACCGGGTGATTTTCATGGATGGCGGGGAGATTATCGAGGAAAACGATCCCGAGAATTTCTTCACCCATCCGCAGAGCGACCGTACCAAGCTGTTTCTCAGCCAGATTCTCGATCACTGAAGAACGGCGACACTTAACCGGAAAAGGGCGCGGCGCGATCCGCGCCCTTTTTTTGACTATTCGGGGGAGGGTCCGGACGCTTCTGAGTGCCTTTGTATTCGAACCATCATGCCGAACAACGACATGACGGTTTCGGCGAGCCTGCGGCCCATTCGTTGTTCCCCTTGCCCTGTATCTTGCGGTAAAAAGATCGGGAGATTTTTTATTACATATATACTATTCCATAAGATATGCTAATATCATGATTGCGGTTGATCGATTGAGCATAGAAGAACTGGGGCATGGTGATTTCAGAAATTACAGAAAAATTCAAGAAATAATTTTCTTCCGGCTGTGAACGCAGATTGATCAATGGGGGCTGAATATCGGCCTGGTAAATGGCCGGACCGACGAGAAGGCGGACGGTGCCGGTGCAATGGAGCCAGGATCAATCGCTTACCCAACCCAAGAGCGCAGACCACAAAATTAACCGCAGTTTCCGTTATGAATGAGGGGCAAGCGGGGAGGGCAGATCAGAGCGTTTGAAATTATGGATATAAGAAATAGTGACGTGTCAGAAATAAATAACCATAAAATAAATGATCATGTTCGTATGGAAATATTGGAGAAATTCATGGGTATAAATATGAATAAAAAAATATTTGTTGAGTAATAAAATGGATTGTTATCTTTTGACTTTTTTCGTTGCCACTGAATTTATGTTTTCAGTTTCTCCTGGACCGGCCGTTGCTGCCGTTGTGTCCTCCTCCATATTGGGAGGGTACAGGCGGGCAATACTGGCGACACTAGGGGTTCTTGTAGCAAACCTGCTGTATTTTATTGTATCTGCTTTCATCATCACTGCCGGAACCCGTGCGAATGAAGATTATTTTTGGTACATTAAGATTCTCGGGGCGATCTATCTTTTATATGTATTATATACGGAATATTATCCAAAGAATAATTCTTCTGTATCCCGCTCCGATGATGAGATGACAAAGACCAATGGAACAGGGAGAAAGATGGCTGCACAATTTTCACTCACTTTTGCTATGCAAATGGCAAACCCGAAAACAATAGTCTTCTTCGCAGCATTTCTTCCTCAATTTATAAACATTAATTATAACATTAATATTCAATTGATGGTGCTTGCATTTCTCTCTTTTATCACTGAATTCGTTGTTTTAATGATGTATGCAGCTGGCGGGCAAGTTTTATTGAGGTATGGTTCTGAAAAATATGGGGAATACGCTGCTCATATTGGCAATATTATAATGGTAATTGCCATTGCCTGGAGTTTTTTGAGGTGATAATAGAACGTTTGTTTTTAAAAATTAAACCCAGCATTGGAAAACGCTGATATCCGCATCTTGCGGGGCAGTCTGCACTGCTTGAGCCTGTTCAGGCCACGGGGCACGGAATTTTGTGGATCCTATCGACCGGGATGCAGACCGTGCAGTGCTCCTGTGATCCGGAATGACGATAAATATCCAAGACGTTCGGGTTGCAAAGGAGGTGCCGTCCGGAAGGCTCAGGGTGCGGCGGGCGGATAGCGTTCGGCAAGTGCTTTGGCGATCAGCCCGACGATGTCAATGGCGTTGCTGGGATGGGTGATGGTGTTGGTGGTAACGATGCACCCGGCGCCGGCGTCTTTCAGTTCCTGATACGCGTCTCCGGCGAAGATGCCATGCACGGCGATACAGACCGGCGCTTTCATCGCGGCATCCCTCAGATGGTGAACGGTTTCGATCATGGTATGTGCCGTCGAGATGATGTCATCCACCAGCACCGGTGTGCGCTGGCGGAAGGCATCGAGTTCCGGGTTGGAAACCTCGACATCGCGGTCACCGTGCCGGATCTTGCTGAGCACGGTAAAAGGAGCGCCCGCCCGCCGGGCCACATCGGCAACCCATTGATTGCTTTCCTCATCCGGTCCGACAAGGACGGGATCGGGCACGTTGTCATGTATCCAGTCGGCAATGGCCGATGTGGCATGCAGGACCTGACTGGGAATCGTGTAGATTTCATCGAGGGAATGATAACGATGCAGATGGGGATCGATCGTCACCAGCCAGTCAACCAGGCCTGAAAGCAGCCGGGCAAAGATCCTTGATGTAATGGCCTCACCATCGTGAAAGCGCTTGTCCTGGCGCATATAGCCGAGATAGGGCGCGACAAGGCCGATTTCCGTGGCGCCGAATTCGCGCAGCAGGTCGGACAGAAACATCAGCCCCATGATTTTGCTGTCCGGATCGTGCAGGCCGCATAAAACGATGACGGCCCGCCCTTTGACCGGTGTGTCAAGGCGCACGAAGGTCTCGCCATCGGGGAAATGGCGGATCGTTGCCCGGGCCACGGGCAGGGACAGGGCGGCGGCGAGGTCATGCGCCATGTTCTCATGCCCGGGAAAGGGCAGGATAAGCGGTTTCATCATGCCGGTTCTCCGATGGTGATGACGTGATTGCCAAGCGACAGGTAGTCCAGCGCGTAATCGAGCTGCCCCGGCGCTTCGGCATGGATGGTGTAAAGCGGCTGGCCTTCTTCGACCCTCTGATCGAGCTTGACATGCAGATCGACCCCGGCGGCCTTTTCCCGCGGGGCACCGGCCAGCTTTGCCACCCGGGCAATGCGCCGGTTGTCGATGGCCGAGACGATGCCGGCCTGCGCTGCCGTGATCTCGTGGCGATGGGCGGCGCGGGGAATGGTGCGCATGCCGCCCTGCGCCTCACAGATTGCCTGAAATTTCTTCCAGGCACGTCCGTCTTCCAGAATGGCACGGGCCAGGGCATATCCCTCGCCCTCACCGACTGCGGGGGCGAACTCGATAACCTTCCCGGCCAGTGTCAGGGCGCGCTCGCGCAGATCGGCAGGGGCATCCGGCGCATTCTGCAGCACCTTCAGGATATCGCGTGCCTCCAGCGCCGGGCCAATACCGTTGCCGACCGGCTGACGGCCATCGCTGAAATGGATTTTCAGCTCAAGCCCGACATGGCGGGCTGTTTCCTGCAGGTAATTTTCCAGCACCCCGGCCATCTGGGCACTGCGGATTTTTGCCGTGGGGCCGATGGGCATGTCGATCAGCACATGGTTCGATCCGGCGGCGATTTTCTTGGACAGGATGGAGGCCACCATCTGCCCCTCACTATCCAGATCCAGGGCTTTCTCCACCCGGATGAGGATGTCATCGGCAGGGCTGAGTGACATGGCGCCACCCCAGATCACGCAGCCGCCCTCGCGTTCCACCACCCGGCGCATGGCATCGATGCCGAGATTGACAGGGGCCAGAACCTCCATGGTGTCGGCGGTACCGGCCGGCGATGTGATGGCGCGCGAGGAGGTCTTCGGAATGGTCAGGCCGAAGGCGGAGACGATCGAAACGACGATCGGCGTCGTTCTGTTGCCGGGCAGGCCGCCGACGCAATGCTTGTCGACGATGAGGGGCTGTGGCCATTCCAGCCTGTCGCCGACATCGACCATGGCATTGGTCAGGGAGATGATTTCACGGTCCGCCATGCGCCGCCCGGCGCAGATGGTGACGAAAGCGGAGGTGAAAATATCCGTGTAACGCCCATCCGTGATATCGCGGATGATGCTCTGCAGGGCCTCATCGGGGAATTCGTGGCCATAGATCTTGCCGCGGACATAGTCGAAGGAGGAAACCGGCAGGGCATGGCGGATGGTGATCTCACCACCTTCACGGGCACCGAGAAGCTGCCAGGCATATTCCGACAATCCGGCCGTGTTTTCCTCCAGAATGTTGGATCCCACCGTATTCAGGGTGGCGATGATCGACCGACCCTCAAAGGTGACATGGACGCGGGCATGAACCTCCAGCCCCTCGGAACGGCAGGCCGGACAATCGGCACGCATGTAGATGACCGGCTCCAGATAGGTGTCGATGCCGATGCGGTGCAGTTTCAGCGGCGCATGAGCCATTATGACAGTTCCTTTCTTTCCAGATAGTCGGGCACTTCGGCCTTCCAGCCCAGTTCATCGCGAATGCGCTTGCAAAGCGCGATGGCGGCCTGTTCCTCGCCATGGGTGACGAATGTCCTGCGCGGCGGGTGGCGGAAGTGGCGCAGCCAGGTCATGATTTCACTGTAATCGGCATGGGCTGAGACATTGTGCAGCACTTCTATCCG
>CAYXDL010000242.1:0-4497 GCA_964463775.1 uncultured Hyphomicrobiales bacterium | reverse complement strand
GGGCGATCCCCGCGAACAGAATGCCGCATTGACCAGCCCCAGCGCCGTCACCGGGATGACGTCATCCCCCTCCAGCGCACCGCGCTCAGCCAGTACCGGCGCCCCGGGGCGCGAACGGAAGACCCGTGGCGCCGCAATTGCCGGTCCCAGAGCCTCGCCCGCCGACAACAGCCGGACACCAAGCTGGCCGACCGTCGCCACCGAAAGCTGTGCCCCCGTCCCGGCAGCGGCAAAATAGAAGTCCTTCACAAAAGTATTGACGGCGAGAACAGGGGTAATGAAAGCGCTTTCATCCGCCCCCGGAACCGGCGTTGGCGCCATCAGAACCCCGTCAAGGGCATTCAGCCTGCCCGTGCCGAAGGGCCGGCCCATCGTCACGACACAGGATGCGGCATTGCCCTTGCTGTCGATGGCGACGAAACCGGTACTGGCCTTGCTGTCGACCGGCATGGTTTCCGGCACCCGCTGCAGCGCCGCCGCCGAGGCATTGGCGAATTCACGCGGAGAAACTTTCTGCGCCTGATCGAGAATGCCGCGATCCCTGTAGGCCTGCCTCCAGAACGCATCGAAGGCCCGGCCACCGCCATTGTCGATGACATTCATGCGCAGGTTGCCCGCCTCCACCTGGCGGGGAGCACGCCAGCGCGGCAGGGTGGCGCGCATGTCATCCATGCTCAGGCGTGCGCCCTGTTGCCTCGCCCCCTCAACGAAAACCTTCCCGGCCTGCCCCATATACAGATCGGCGCCGCCCGCGATGCGCAGACGCGACAACAAGGTCGACAAAGCCACCTGACGCAGGGTATCGCCTTCATCCCTGATGCGTCCGTCAGCGCGCATCAGCACTTCACGCGCCGGATCGTTCAGCACCGTGTCCAGGGGCAGGAAATCGCCCGCGGCGGCAAAGGCACGGGAAACCGGAACCCCGAAACGGGCCAGGGATTCCGCCGGTGCCAGCACACTGGACCATTTCAGCACCCCATAACGCGCCTGCAGGGCGGTGAAGCCGCGCACATTGCCCGGCACACCGACAGGACCGCCTGCCGCCGGGCGGCGAACGGGAAATTCCAGCGCCTCGACCTTGTTGCTTTCACGGTCGTAATACAGGCAGGAGCCGCCGCCACCCAGAGCCGCGGCATGGGGATAGGTCACGGCCAGGGCAAAATAAGTGGCGGTGGCGACATCGGCGGCGCTGCCGCCGGCGGAGAGAATGTCCCGCCCGATCAGGGCTGCGCGCGGCTCATCCGCCGCAATTCCGCCGAGATATCCGCCTACATTGCCCTCCTCACCCAGTTTCGGCGTTGCCGCACAGGCGGAAAGGAACAGCAGCAGGCCGGCAAAGGTGATTTGACGCAGCGCCCCCGCACCCCTAGTGTCCGTACAGGCAGGCCGGCGGGGGCGGAGAATGTACCGCCGCGCCGGCTTCAATGAAGGGAGAACCGTTTTCTTGCACCGCCTGCTACGCATCTGTCTCATCGCCCTTCCAGCTCTGGCCCTGACCGGTGCGCTGCCCGGCAGCGCGCGCGCGCGTCTGGCCCTGATCCGTGATGCCGAAATCGAGCACACCCTAAAGGATTATGCAACCCCGCTGTTGAAGGCCGCGTCACTCGATCCGCAGGCAGTGTATATCCACATCGTCAACGATCAACGCATCAATGCATTCGTTGCCGGCGGGCAGAACATCTTCATCTTCACCGGCCTGATCGACAAGGCACAGACGGCGGATCAGCTCATCGGCGTCCTTGCCCATGAAATCGGTCATATCGAAGGCGGGCATCTGGCACGCAATCTCGATGCCCGCAACCGCCTCAGCGCCGAGCAGATGCTGACTTTCCTGCTGGGTGCCGCGGCCGTGATCGGTGGTGGAGGACAGGCCGGCGCCGCCATCGTCGCCGGCGGACAATCCATCAGCGCCCGCAACTATCTCAGCTTCAGCCGCGCCCAGGAAAGCACTGCCGATCAGGCTGCCGCCACCCTGCTGGAACGGGCCGGAATCAGCGGACGCGGCTATCTGGAATTTCTCGACATTCTCGGCGATCAGGAGATGCTGCTTTCCGAACAGCAGGATCCCTATGTGCGCACCCATCCCATTTCCGGAGACCGCATAGAACGGCTGCGCCAGCGCGTGGAACAGGCCCCGCATTACAACACCCCGATCGATCCGGCCCGACAAACGGCCCTGAAAAGAATGCAGGCCAAACTGCGCGCCTTCATCAACCGGCCGGAAAAAACCCTTGAGCAGTATCCGGAGAGCGATAACAGTTTTCCCGCCCGCTATGCCCGCGCCATCGCTTATTTCCGCATGCCGGAGCTGGAGAAAGCGATCCCCATCCTCGACGGGCTGATTGGCGAGAACCCCAGGGATCCCTATCTGTGGGAGCTGAAAGGCCAGTTCTATTACGAGAACGGCCTGATCGGAAAATCGGTTCTCCCCTACCGGCAGGCCGTGGCCCTGATGCCGGATGAACCGCTTCTTCTTCTCGGACTCGGCCAGAGCCTGCTGGCACAGGGAACCCCCGAAAGCATTCGTGAGGCCCGTGGCATACTGGAGAAGATCACCGGCCTCGATCCCTTCCTGCCCGCCACCTGGCGCCTTCTCGGTGAGGCTTATGCCCGCCTCGGTCAGGAGGCGATGGCCCAGTTCGCCAGCGCCGAATACGCCCTTCTGACCGGAGACCGCCGTCAGGCACTGGAACTGGCAAAACGCGCTGCGCGCCGACTGCCCAAGGGATCGCCCGCCTGGCTGCGCAATCAGGACATCATCAATTACGCACAAAAGGACAACAATAAATGAATTCTCCCGGAAAAACGCCCGTGAGCCTGACCCTGGTGCTCCTGCTTCTGGCCGCCGCCTTTGCCGGAAGCATCGCCTATTTCAGGAACAATGATGCCGGCACCACCCGGCCGGTGCTGGATGCCCGGCAGCAGGCGGCCATCGGCGATGTCATCGAATCCTATCTGATCGAGAATCCGGAAGTTCTGGTACGCGCCATGAACGCCCTGCAGACCAAGCGCCAGCTGAGCGAGGAGCAGCGCCTGCGCGATACCCTTTCCCGCCATGCCAAAGCCCTGTATGAGGGCGATCCGCGTTTTAATGGTGGCAACCTTCAGGGAGACGTCACCATCGTTGAGTTCTTCGATTACCAGTGCGGCTACTGCAAGCGGGTCTTTCCGGAGCTGATGAGCGTTCTGGCCCAGGACGGCAATGTCCGCATCATCTTCAAGGAAATACCGATCCTGGGGCCGGTTTCCGTCATGGCCGCGAAAGCCGCCATTGCCGCGGCCCGTCAGGATAAATACGAGGCCATGCACAAGGTGATGATGGGGGCGAAATTCCGCCTTAACGAAGCCCGGATCATGGGCATTGCCGAAGGGCTCGGCCTCGACATGAAACGTTTCCGCGCCGATATGGAGGCCCCGGAAACCCAGGCCCTGATAGAGAGCAATCTGCAACTGGCACAATCGCTTGGCATCAGCGGCACACCCGCCTTCGTCATCGGCCAGCGCCTTGTTCCCGGTGCGATCGGAAAAGACGATTTCATCAGCCTGATCGCCGAGGCCCGGCGTAATGCCGGGGGCAGCTGATCACACGAATGAAAGCCTATGAAAGGCGCACTGATTGCCATTTTTCAGAATCAAGGCAGCCTGAGTAACGAACCGGCCCGCTGTGCCGCAGAGAGGCCGCCGTCGGTTACATTTCCGGCCTTCCCGGCACGTAAACCGCAAACGGTATTCTGCAGGGAAGCAGCCCCATACATGCCGATGGGGCTGCTTTTTCCTTTACCGCCCGGTCTGCATCCTGAAGTCAGAAAATACCGTCACTCCGCATCGGGCTGCCTGCCGGGAGCGGCAGCGGCAAAGGCCTCGATCGTATTGCAGTGATCGGCAATGCGGGTAATCGTCGGATAGGGGCTCAGATCGCAGTCGAAACGCCGGGCATTGAAGACCTGTGGCACCAGGCAGACATCGGCCAGGCCGGGCTGGTTACCATGGCAGAAATCGCCTGTGTCATCACTCGCGGCAAGGGTTTTCTCCAGCGCCTCGAATCCGGTAGCGATCCAGTGGCGGTACCAGGTCAGCTTCTGTTCCTCGCTGAGCCCCATTTCACCGGTCAGGTATTTCAGCACCCGCAGATTGTTCAGCGGATGTATTTCGCAGGCGATCTGATAGGCCAGGGAGCGCACCCGGGCACGGCCCGGCGTATCGGCGGGCAGCAGGCGGGGATTGGGATGAATGTCATCCAGATATTCGATGATCGCCAGCGACTGGCTGACCGTGGTGCCGTCGTCATCGACCAATACGGGCAGCAGCCCCTGCGGGTTCACCGCCTTGTATTCGGCGCCGTGCTGTTCCCCCCTGGCCAGATGGACATAGACACGCTCCGCCTCCAGCCCCTTGAGGTTCAGAACGATCCGTACCCGATAGGCGGCCGAGGAACGGAAGTAATCATAAAGGCGCATCTCCCACCCCCATTTTTTCTTCTTCATGCCCCGAGATCAC
>CAYXDL010000241.1:0-4512 GCA_964463775.1 uncultured Hyphomicrobiales bacterium | reverse complement strand
TCTACGGCAATCTCCCTGATTTTTTCGTGTCTTTGTTTCAGCCGGTATCAACCAGCGTATTTCTCTTCCCTGCCTGCGGCATCTGCCCTTTCAGCGGCTTTTTCATCCCCCCGTCCGTCACTGCGGCCCTCAAGAGGCATCTCCGCCTTATCATTGGTGAAAAATTCTTACGCAATGGGCAGAAGCGCGGCAAGCGGTTTTTGAATTCAGGCCAGGATACCCCGGCGGCGATGACGGCGGGACGGTTCCGGATTTTCATCTTTTGCTAGCAGGAATTGCAGCTTGCGCCGGGCGACGATCTTCAGTTGCTCCCGGCTGGCAAGGGGGCCGGTGACCGTGGCCTCCCGGTTGCTGACAGGATCGATCGCACTCACCCGCAGGCTGTTGCCCGAACGTATGATTTCATACAGAATCTCATCCAGATCACCAGCCATTGCCGCCGTCTCCGCCGCTCTTGCAGGATTGCAGTATCGCATACAGAAACCCGCGCGCAAATACCCGTATGGAAAGGAGAGAACGGTCCTGCTCCCTCTTACATGGACAAAAGATGAGTTTGCAGACGCAATTAGTTTATATATAAAGGACCTTATGAAACTGTTGAACCCCAGCGAATGGACCCCGCCGGTCGGCTACAGCAACGGCATTGCCGCCAGAGGGCGGCTTGTCTTCGTGGCCGGGCAGATCGGCTGGAATGCAAAACAGGAATTCGAAAGCGACGATTTCGCCGCACAGACCGAACAGGCACTGCAAAATACCGTCGCCGTACTGCGTGAGGCCGGCGCTGACCCCGCCCATATCGCGCGCATGACCTGGTATGTGCTCGACTGCGCCGAATACCGTGCCGCGACACGGCAAATCGGCGGAATTTACAAACGTATCATCGGCAAGCATTATCCGGCCATGACGCTGGTGCAGGTCGCCGCCCTGCTGGAACCGCGCGCCCGTGTCGAAATCGAGACGACGGCCGTCATCCCTGACTGATCCAGCGCTGCAGCCGGACACGTGCCGCTCTCAATAACCACCCCCATCCGGAGGAAGAATGATGGCTGCCTATCTCATTGCCCGTATTACGGTGACCGACCCCGAACGTTACGAGGATTACACGAAGCCTTCCCCTGCCGCCTTAGCCGCATATGGCGGGGGGTTTCTCTGCCGCGGCGGCGAGGTTTCGACGCTGGAAGGGGACGAAGAAAACGCCCGTATCGTTCTTCTGGAATTTCCCGACAAGGAATCAGCGGTCAAGTTCTACCATTCCGAGCAATATGCCGAGGCAAAAAAGATCCGCCAGCAAGCATCCTTCGGCCAGTTCATCGTGCTGAATGCACCTGAGTGATATCCGAATCACTTTTCAAAGTGATAGTAAAATCACTTACCTCATTCCACCCTGCCCACCAAGGATGGCATGAAAAAGGCGCCCCGCAGGCATGGCGGGACGCCTTGAGGAATATATTAAGGAAATCAGCTTTCGCGGATCAGCTTGACGATGGCGGAGAAATCGAGGCCGTCGCGCCCCTGTTCCTCCATCTCCGTATACAGGCGGGCCGCCTCCGCCCCCAGATGCGTACGGGCACCGGAGGATTTCGAGGCATCCTGTGCCAGGCGCAGATCCTTGAGCATGTTGGCGGCGGTAAAGCCGGGCTGATAATCCCGATTCGCAGGCGAGGTCGGCACCGGCCCCGGCACCGGGCAATAAGAGGTCAGGGCCCAGCACTGCCCTGAGGATTTCGAGGAAATATCGAACAGGGTCTGCGCATCCAGCCCCAGTTTTTCGGCCAGAACGAAAGCCTCCGATACCGCGATCATGGTGATGCCCAGCACCATGTTGTTACAGATCTTGGCGGCCTGGCCGTTGCCCGAGCCGCCGGCATGGATGATGTTCTTGCCCATGGCCTCAAGATACGGCTTCGCGGCGGCGAAATCCTCATCGCTGCCACCGCACATGAAGGTCAGGGTGCCGGCCTCCGCCCCCGGCACACCGCCGGAAACCGGGGCATCGATCATCCTGAGGCCGCGTGCCTTGGCCGCCGCCGCCACCTCACGGGCGGTATCGACATCAATGGTCGAGGAATCGATCAGCAACGCCCCTTCCCTGGCATTGGCGATCACCCCGTCATCGCCCAGATAAACCGCCCTCACATGTTTGCCCGCCGGCAGCATGGTGATGACGACATCCACGTCACGGGCGGCATCCGTTGCGGTTTCGGCCGCTTGCGCGCCCTGCTCAACCAGTTTGGCAACCGCATCGGCGGACAGGTCGAACACCTTCAGCTCATGCCCGGCCCTGATCAGATTGGCGGCCATCGGCCCGCCCATATTGCCAACACCGATGAATCCTATTTTTGCCATGTCATCCTCCCTTGATTCCGTTTCAGATTTCGCGCCAATGCGCATTACAGACGCAATTCGCCGATTTCCGGTGTCCGGAAGTAGCGGTCGATATCCTCATCATCCACCTCCTCCAGGCTGGCCGGGCACCATTTCGGCGCATTGTCGCGGTCGATGACCACGGCCCGCGTCCCCTCATAAAAATCGTGGCCGCGCATCACATGGCAGACCATCCGCCATTCCATACGCATGCAGTCGTCAAAATCCAGCCCGGCGCCTTCGCGGATCTGGCGGAAGGTCAGTTTCAGGCTGGTCGGCGATTTGGTCAAAATGGTCTCCGCCTGCCGGCGCGCCCAGTCATCCCCTGCCTGCAGGGCCGCCACAATTTCCCCGACACTGTCGCGCGAGAAGCAATCCTCCACCGTCCTTACATGCGCGGCAATCGGCGCTTGTCCCCCTTCGCGGGCGAAGGAAGCGACAATCGCGCTGACGGCATGGCCCGACTGCAGCGGATTGGCGGCCAGTTCATCGATCAGCTCACCGAAGCGGGCGGCGGGAACAATGGCATCCGCCAGCCCCGCATACAGGCAGTCATCGGCACCGAAACGGGCCCCTGTCAGGCCAAGATACATGCCGAGACGATGGGGAAGCCGGGGCAGGAAATAAGAACCACCGACATCGGGAAACAGGCCGATGCCGGTTTCCGGCATGGCGAATTTGACATTCTCCCCGACAATGCGATGGCTGCCATGCACCGAAACACCGACGCCGCCGCCCATGACAAAACCGTCGATCAGCGCGATATAGGGTTTCGGAAAATGGTGAATGGCTGCATTCAGCCGGTATTCATCACCATAAAAGCGGGCCGGGTAGTCGCTGCCCGCCCGCCCCTCCTCATACAGCTTGCGGATATCACCGCCGGCGCAGAAGGCCTTTTCCCCCGCACCGCGGATGATAACGGCATGCACATCCGTATCCAGCGCCCAAGCATCCAGACGCGCCTTCAGCGCCACGCACATATCATGGGTCAGGGCATTCAGGGCCCTGGGCCGGTTCAGGGTGACAATGGCGACATTGCCGCGGCGTTCGAAGAGGATTTCCTGTTCAGCATCAGACATGGTCCTGCCTCCTCTCTTTCCTATGGAGTCACGTCCTGGGACAGAAACCGCCGGGCGACGATCACCCGCATGATTTCATTCGTCCCCTCCAGGATCTGATGCACACGGGCATCGCGCAGGAAACGTTCGATCGGATAATCCTTCAGATAGCCATAGCCGCCATGCAGCTGCAGCGCCTTGTTGCAGATATCGAATCCGGCATCGGTGGCGAAACGCTTGGCCATGGCACAGTAACTGGTTGCCTCCGGATCCTGCGCATCCAGCTTCGCCGCCGCCTGGCGAATCATCAGCCGCGCGGCGACCAGGGATGTGAACATATCGGCAAGGGTGAACTGCGTCGCCTGGAAAGCGGCGATGGCGCGGCCGAACTGCTTGCGTTCCTGTGTGTACTGACGCGCGGTTTCCAGACAGGCGCGCGCCGCCCCCAGCGAGCAGGCGCCGATATTGATGCGTCCGCCATCCAGCCCCTTCATGGCGATCTTGAAACCGTCGCCTTCCTCGCCCACCAGATTGCTGACGGGAACACGGCAATCGTCGAAATTGACCATGGCGGTCGGCTGGGAATTCCAGCCAAGCTTGCGTTCCTGGGCACCGAAGCTGAGGCCCGGCGTATCCTTGTCGATCACGATGCAGCTGATTCCCTGCGCCCCGTCACCGCCCGTGCGTACCATGGTGACGTAAGCATCCGAACGCCCGCCACCACTGATGAAGGCCTTGTTGCCGTTGATGATGTAATGATCGCCGTCCCGCACCGCGCGGGTGCGGAGGGCGGCGGCATCGGAACCCGCGCCCGGCTCCGTTAGGCAATAGGAGGCGAATTTGTTCATGCTGGTCAGATCCGGCAGATAACGGCGGCGCAGATCGTCACTGCCGAAACGATCGATCATCCATGAGGCCATGTTGTGGATGGAGATATAGGCCGCCGTCGACGGGCAGGCCGCGGCCAGTTCCTCGAAAATAATCGCCGCATCCAGACGCGACAGCGCCGAGCCGCCGACATCCTCGCTGACATAGATACCGGCAAAACCGAGCGCCGCCGCCTGACGCAGCACATCCTCGGGAAAGATCT
>CAYXDL010000240.1:0-4523 GCA_964463775.1 uncultured Hyphomicrobiales bacterium | reverse complement strand
TATTCTCCAGGGTGAAGCCGATCCCGGCGGCCGCCCAGCCCGAATAGGAGTTGAGCATGGAAACGACAACCGGCATATCGGCGCCACCGATCGGAATGATGATCAGGAAACCGATCAGGAAGGCCAGGGCCGTCATGGCCCAGAACCAGGTCGCACTGACATCGCGGGTGAACATGACGATCAGCACCACGATCACGATCGCCAGCGCCAGATTGAGCAGATGCTGCCCCGGGAACACCACCGGGTTGCCCGAAAGCAGCCCCTGCAGCTTGCCGAAAGCGATCAGCGAACCGGAAAAGGTGATGGCGCCGATAACGATGCCAAGCGACATTTCAATCCGGCTGCCGAGCTTCAGCTGCCCCGCCGCATCAGTGATGCCAAAGGATTCGGGATGATAAAAGGCCGCCGCCGCCACCATCACCGCCGCCAGACCGACAAGCGAATGAAAGGCGGCGACAAGCTGGGGCATCGCCGTCATCTGAATGCGCATCGCCGTGACGACGCCAATGATCCCGCCAATGGCCAGGCCGGCCAGGATCCAGCCATAGGAGGTCACCTCCGGGCTGGCAATGGTGGTCAGAATGGCCAGGGCCATGCCGATCATGCCCAGCAGATTGCCCCGGCGCGATGTTACCGGCGAAGACAGGCCCCGCAATGCCAGAATGAACAGGACCGAGGCGACAAGATAGGCCAGGGCCGTAAGATTTGCGCTCATTACCGCCCTCCCCTATTTCTTTTTCTTGTACATGGCCAGCATGCGTTGGGTGACGGCAAAACCGCCAAAGATATTTACCGAGGCCAGAACAACGGCGATAAAGCCGAAAATCTTGGCCAGCGACATGCCATCCGGCCCGGCGGCCAGCAGGGCACCGACGATGATGACACTGGAAATCGCATTGGTGACCGACATCAGCGGCGTATGCAGCGCCGGGGTGACCGACCAGACGACATAATAGCCAACGAAAACTGCCAGTACGAAAATCGACAGACGGAAAATAAACGGATCGACAGCTTCCATCACCCTTCCCCCTTGTTCTTCAGAATCGGATGCACCACGGCGCCGTCACGGGTAAGCGCGGTGCCGGACACGGTTTCATCATCCCAGTTCCATTTCAGCGAACCTGTTTCCTTATCCATCTGCGGGGTCAGGAAATTCAGCAGGTTTTTGGCATAAAGCGCCGATGCATCGGTAGCGATGCGGCTGGGCATGTTGGCATGTCCGATGATCTTCACACCATCCACTTCGACAATCCGGCCCAGCTCGCTGCCCTCGACATTGCCGCCCTGCTCGACGGCAAGATCGACGATGACAGAACCGGGGCGCATGCTGGCGATATGCTCGCGGGTAATCAGGATCGGCGCCCGGCGCCCGGGTATCAGGGCCGTGGTGATGGCAATATCCTGCTTCTTCATTGTCTCGGCGATCATCTCGGCCTGGCGGCGCTTGTACTCGTCGCTCATCTCACGGGCATATCCGCCTTCGCCTTCACCGCTTTCCTCGATATCGGGCGCGATGAACTTGGCCGCCAGGCTTTCAACCTGTTCCTTCACCGCCGGGCGGACATCGGTCGCCGACACCACCGCCCCCAAACGCTTGGCCGTGGCAATCGCCTGCAGGCCGGCAACCCCGGCGCCGAAAACGAACACACGCGCGGGAGCAACGGTTCCCGCCGCAGTCATCATCATTGGCATGCCGCGGTTGAATTCATACGCTGCCTCGATCACGGCGCGATATCCGGCCAGATTCGACTGCGAGGAAAGCACATCCATCGACTGGGCCCGGGTGATGCGCGGCATCAGTTCCATGGCGAAACAGGTGATGTTCCGTCCGGCGTAGTCCGCAAACACCTCCGGATCGCGGGTCGGCTGGAGCATCGCCACCAAAACGGCGCCTTCCTTCAGCAAGGCAGCCTCGTTGATGCCGCCATCCTCCGGCGTCATCGGCCGCTGCACCTTCAGCACCAGATCCGCATCCTTCAGCGTCTCCGTTGCATCGGCGGCAATGACGGCCCCGGCTTCCTTGTATTCATCATCCGGGAAGCCGGCCATCTCTCCGGCGCCGGTCTCCACCATCACGTCAAAGCCAAGGGCAACATATTTGCGCACCGTGTCGGGCACGGCCGCGACACGTTTTTCATATTCCCGGCGTTCCTTGGGGATTCCGATTTTCATGACGCCTCCCTCATTGCGGCATGACCACAAGCCGCAGTTTCCCAAAAATGCGGGCTGATGACTTCTATATGCGCCAGAAACCGCGCCGCCTGCGTTCTGCAGATCATCATCCGCCCCGGATACAACATTGCCGGATCAAAATATCACCGGATATAAAAGGGCCGCACCGAGATGGCCCGGGGCGGCCGCTTCACTCAATCAAACGACGAAACATGATCCCGGAACCGGTGGCAATGCCTGACCACAGGTTTCGGTCAGTGGCGGATTACAACAGAAAAATCGCCATCAACGCCAGAATGACCGCCAGAACAACAACACCCCCGATCGAAAGCCTGATGAACCCGCGATAGGTTTCCATATGCTCATCGATGTTCATATTGCCTTGTCCAGTCATTTTACCCCTCTCCTTGACTGATGGCCTCCGGGATCATCCTGTCCCGGGGCCCGCCTTGTTGTGGCAGTTCCTGTTCTCTTCCCGGCAGGGCACCGCCCTCGTTCATCCGGCCTTGCCCGCCTGCAATCTTGTTGCCCGCTTGCTGACCGGTTGCTGCCTGACCCGCATCCGGATCATCCCCGATCCGTACTGCCCGCCCGGTATGTTGTAGCAGAAAAGCATGTTAATCGTAATGATTATTGCAATGCAATACCGTTATGCCCCCCGGATGATGCCGGCATGCGCCGTCAAAGCGGCCGCCAGCAATCCTCCGCATAATCGAATACCCTGTCGACCCGCTGCCCGTTCCAGTGATACTGCAGATGTCTTTCCTGCCTGACCGGCAGGGTAACGCAATCAGGGCGCAGCAGACAGACGCACATACCGCCCGGGGCCCGAACACTGGCATAATGCAGTCCCGGCAGATCCCGCCCGCGCACCGCCCGGGCAAAATCCCGACTTGCCCGATAATCCGCCGGATCAAGAATGCGTTGGCGGTACCTTTCAACAAGATCGCCCACATGAACCAAAGACGCATCCACCCGGGCGCATAACACGCGCATATCCGCATTATGCGGCGGATCGGCACTGTCGGTGGCAAAGCGCACCCAGTGATGACAGTGTTCGGCGACAGCCGTATTCAGACTGTCCGCCGCATACCAGGCCCCATAACTGCCATCGGTAAAACGCGATCCATGCGGATTGACATGCGTAAAGGCGGCCATGACATAGCCGGCCCCTTCACCGAAAACGATCCTGTCCTCCGGCACCAGAGAGAGATCGCCCAGCGTCTGACGAATGCGTGGATTGGTCATCTGCTCCAGCCCGATCAGCGCCCGGACCGCCTCCTCATCCAGTCCCGTGCGTTCAAACAGTTCGATCGGCGGGTAACGGCTGGCGATGATCCTGTAGGAAGTCTGCCAGACAACGGGCCGCAACGGCGGAATGGATACCACCATTTCTCAGCCCCAGGCACCACGGGCGGCATCGAGATACTGACGCACGCGCGCCAGTTCGATCATATCGCCTGAAGCCATCACCTCCAGCGGCGTTTTGCCCGCAAAATGCCGGTTCGGCTGCCGAATCCAGCGATCGGCCAGGGCCGCATCGGCATAGAGAATCTGCAATGCCTTGAAAATGCCCGCGACATAGCCGATTCGCGCAAGCGTGTCATGAGGCAGCGATCTTCCGACCTTGCCAGCCTTCCATTTATGATACGTCGCCCGCGATGGCATGCCGAGCAGGGCGATGCCCTGCTTCTCATTCAGCCCCCAGAGGGCGGCAATGGCGAAAAATCCCCGCAGGGCGGCTGCCGGATCCACGGCGGAAAAGTCATTCACCGCCTTTTCTGTCCTTTCCACACCACCCAAAGGGGTCATGACCAAGCCTCCTTTATCTATATATAGACAAAAAACATATAAAAGTCAATTTAAAGACATTATTGCCGTAATCAAATTTCCTCTTCCTCATCCAGAACACGTCTGGCAATGCTGTAGCTGAAGCCATTGCGGGCCAGAGCCGCCAGATCACGCCTCTCATCGCCCTCGCGGGACGGACGGCGCCGCCAGGGGCCCAGACGACGGCGACGGCAGAAACGCCGTGCCGCTTCCAGATCCGCATCGCCATGTTCCTCACGCAAGGCTGCCAGCGCCGCCTCAATATTTTCCGGGGACAATCCCTTCTGCTGCAGGTCGAAGCGGATGGAGCGCAGGCCACGTCCGCGCCCGAACAAGACGCGGGCGCGCATGCGCGCATAAGCGTCATCATCGAGATAACCGAGACGGCGGAACCTGGTGACGATCTCCTCAATCCAGATTGCGGCATCCCGCTCATCAAACTCCCGCCCATGCTCGCGCGCCCGCAACAGCTTGCGCTGCATGATTTCGCGCAGACGGGCCTCTGAACTGGCATAACGTCC
>CAYXDL010000239.1:1719-4531 GCA_964463775.1 uncultured Hyphomicrobiales bacterium | reverse complement strand
AGAGGCCATGGCCGGTGCAAAAGAACCAATCAGGGGCAGCAGTGCAGCCGCCGTCAGAAAATCACGTCTGTTCATCCATCCCTCCAATCCCTTTGCAACAGGCTCAGTAATTCAGGGGAACAAGGACCTTCGTGCCATCATCACCAACATCGATGCTGGCACCGTCAAAACTGGGCGGCCCCATGAACCCCTTGGTCTTGCCGGAAAAACCGTATCCCTCGGTCGGAATGCCGAACAAATTGCTGTCCAGCACCCCGTTACCATTTTCATCATGGAAAACGGCAATGGCGTATTTGCCGGGCGGCAGGTCATGAAAGGCTGCTGTCAGCCGCCCCTTGCGCGCAGCGATAATGGTGCGCGCGGCGGCCTTGCCGGCATCGGGAAAATCCTTACGCCCCTTCTCGCCGATGACAGCAATGCGGATATCGCCCTGATCGTTTCGCACCCCATCAACGGTCACCTGCAGATCCGCTGCCGCTGCCATCGCGGACAACGGCAGAACGGTGGCGAAGCCGATCATGCGAATAATGTTTTTATGCATTTTCCTGCATCCTGTATGATTGCGCCAACAAACGGTCCGGGCAGGCGGACCGGCGGAAGAAAAGCTATGGCTGGCAGGGACGGGACAACAGCCACATTACGCGAAGGAACGGGCAAAAATCGTCAATGAACGGCTTCATGCATTTCACGAAGCGTGAACGGTTCACCGGAGGGCGGAAACAGACCGGTAACAGGCACCCGCTGCACATACTGGCGGTGCATACGGCCTTCATGGTGCCGCTGGTCCTGTTGTTCACCTATATGGGTCCGTTCGGCACGCTGGAGAGGATGGATACCGTTCCGCGCCTCATCTATTGGTCCGTCGCAATTCCGGGCGTCTGGATGCTGTGCTACGGCAGCATCCTGCTGCTTCTGGCAATCATGCGCGAGAACATGTGGGTACAGCTTCTTGCCATCGGCGGCGGGGCGGCGCTGGCGGCCATCCCCGGCGCCGCCATCGTCGACTTCCTTGAAACCACCCTGGCCGATCATGGCCCGAGCGGCATTGGTTATTACTATCCCAGTGTTCTTGCCGTTGCCCTGGTGCTGAGTTATTTCCTGACACTCACGGTGGAGCGCCACCGGCTCCATCCGCCTGCTGCAGCGGCGCAGCCAGAGAAGACCCCGCCCCTTCATGAGGATGCCGCAATGGCACCCCCGGCGGAAATACCGGCGGAAATGCCGGAAAAAACAATCGCGACAGCGAGGAAGGAGAGCCCGGCGACAGACCCTGCCTGCCCGTTTTTCCGCCGCCTGCCGCAGCGGATAGGCCAGGACCTTGTGCATGTCTCGGTCGAGGATCATTACGTTCATGCCGTCACCACCGCCGGACGGGAAATGATACTGATGCGCTTTCGCGACGCTCTGGCGGAGCTGGAAATGCTCGACGGTCTGCAGGTGCACCGCTCACACTGGGTCGCTGCCGCCCATGTCATCACCGCGCGGCGGGAAGGATCAAAAACGGTGCTGCAGCTGGATAACGGCACGGAAATTCCCGTCAGCCGCGCCTTCCGGGCCGCCATCCGCCAACGCGGCTGGTTGTAGCACGCCGCCACCATCATATCCCGGCCATCCCCGACATCGCCCCCTGGCACGAAAACCGGGCTTCATGTCGGTCAATGCCACCGTCTGTCGGTCACATCCGCAATGCAGGGCGCCGGATCGCGACTGCGGGAGTGTGCCCCGGAAGAGGCCATCTCTTCCGAAAAACCCATGCCGCTGAATTTCATTGCATATTACTGAACAGTCAGTTAGTTACTGTTTATGGCAGTCACGAAATCATCATCCCCCAAATGGCACCGCCGGGCCGATGACAGGCCGGGTGAAATTCTCGATGCGGCGCTGGAGCTGTTCATGAGCAAAGGGTTCTCCGCCACACGCGTTGAGGATGTGGCCCGAAAGGCGGGGATATCCAAAGCCGCCATATATCTTTACTTCAGAAACAAGGATGCGCTGCTGAGCGAGCTGATCGAGTGCTCCATCGTCCCCGTCATCGACGATGTGCAGGCACTGGCGGCGCAATCGCAACTGTCGCCGCAAAAAGCCATCATCTCATGCATAGAAAAGGCGGCGGCGAAACTCTCCGACCCAAGGGCCGCCGCCATCCCGCGTGTCGTTCTGGCCGAAGCCGCCCTGTTCCCGCAAATAGCCGCCATGTATCATCGCAGGGTCATTCAGCCGGGCTTCAATGCCATCGGCCTGATCCTGCAGAACGGCATCAACCGCGGTATCTTCCGGCCCGTCGACATCGATGCGGCCACGCGGATGATCCTGGCCCCCTTGCTGGTGCATTTTGTGTTCGAACCGCTCCTGTGCCCCGGCGAGGGTGGCGGCTGCGAGACAGACATATTCGTCCGTAATCATGCCGATGCGGTATTTCACGGTCTTCTCGCGAAAGGAGAGCCGGCATGATCGACGATCTGCTGCAACGGGCGGCGGGCATCCTGTTCAGCCTCATGACCATGTTCAGCGCGCCGGCGGATGATGGCGGCATGCTCGGCTACGCTGAAGGCGATTTCATCTACCTCTCTCCACGACAGGGGGGAATTGTCGAAACCATCAATGTCCGCGATGGCGATGCAGTGAAAGCCGGGGATATCCTGTTCATCATGGATTCACGCCTGCAGCAACAGGCTCTCGCCGCTGCACTTGCCCGCAAAGAGGCCGCCCGCGAAGAACTTGAAGACAGCAGAAAGGGCCTCCGGCCGGAGGAAATCAGGGAATTTGAAGCACGCCTGAAAATGTCCAGAGCCGATCTGGAACTGGCCAGAAT
>CAYXDL010000239.1:0-1709 GCA_964463775.1 uncultured Hyphomicrobiales bacterium | reverse complement strand
TTCAGAGAACCGAGGAACTGGTGGCCATGAAGGCTGTGCCCATCAGCCGCTATGACCGGGACAAGGCCCTGCTCAACATAGCCAGAGAAAAGCTGCACCAGGCAGAGGCCGCCCTTGCCATAGCCCGCCTTCCGAAACGGGCAAACCTCATCAAGGCCGCGGAAGACAGGCTGAAGGCTGCTGAAGCGGCAGTGGAACAGGCCAGGATCGATCTGGAAGACCGCACCGTCAAAGCCCCGGCCAGCGGGCGCATTGAAAAGGTTTTCGCCCGCAAGGGAGAATATCTCGCCCCTGGTGTGCCCGTTCTGTCACTGCTGCCGCCGGGAAACATCAAAATCAGGTTCTTCATACCGGAAGCCCGGCGGGCGGGCATACATCCCGGGCAGCGGGTCACCATCTCATGTGACGGATGCGCATCGGAAATGACAGCGACAATAAAGTACATCGCCGCCACCGCTGAACACACCCCGCCGGTTATTTTCAGCCTCGATGAACGCGCCAAACTGGTTTTCGCTGCGGATGCGTATCTGTCGGAGCCCTGGCGGCTGTTGCCCGGTCAACCTGTCGATGTCAGGCTGGCTGAAAAATGAACCGGCCAGCGGCGACAGCGATACAGGTCAGCGGCCTGTCAAAGAAATTCGGCCGGACAACCGTTGTCGATAATTTCGCCATAACCGTGCCCAAAGGCAGCATCTACGGCTTTCTGGGGCCGAATGGCAGCGGCAAGACGACAATCATCCGCATGCTCTGCGGCTTGCTGACACCAGATGCCGGCAAAGGCACCTGCCTTGGCCATGATATTCTGAGCGAACAAAACGCGATCAAGGAATTCGTTGGCTATATGACGCAGAAATTCTCCCTCTATGAGGACCTCACCGTCCGGGAGAATCTGAATTTCATCGCACGCATGTACAGGATCAGGCAGCCCGGACAAATGGTCGGTCCGGTGCTGAAGCAGCTTGACCTTCTGCCGCGCGCCGATCAGCTGGCCGGGGAATTGTCCGGCGGCTGGAAGCAACGCCTGGCACTGGCCGCCTGTCTTCTGCACAAGCCCGAGCTGCTTCTTCTGGATGAACCGACCGCCGGGGTCGATCCCAAGGCCCGGCGTGATTTTTGGGATGAAATCCGCCGCCTTGCCGATCATGGCGTCACCGTTCTGGTTTCAACCCATTACATGGACGAGGCCGTGCAATGCGATTTCATCGCCTATATCGCCTATGGGAAAAAGCTCATTGACGGTCCGGCCGCATCCATACCGGACAAGGTCAGGCTCGTGACATGGAAAGTGGAAGGGCCGGCATTGCAGCAGTTATCGGAGAAACTGCACCGGTTGCCGGGGATTGAGCAAATCGCCCGCTTCGGAACGGCCCTGCATGTGTCCGGAACCGATGCCGCCCTGATGGAGAAAAGCCTGTCGCCTTTCCTTGAGGATGAAAGATACCACTGGAGCAGACAGAAAGCCGGGCTGGAAGAAATCTTCATCCATCTGATGAAGCAGAAAAACCTCGGTAACGGGCTGTAGAGGGCCGGAATGCGATGAGCATGAAGCCAGATCTTGTTTTCTCGGTCAGCAGATTCATCGCCGTCCTGGCAAAGGAATTCATTCAGATGCGCCGTGACCGCATGACCTTTGCCATGATGATCATGATCCCCCTGATGGAACTGATTCTGTTCGGCTATGCGATCAACACCAATCCCAAACACCTGCC
>CAYXDL010000238.1:0-4549 GCA_964463775.1 uncultured Hyphomicrobiales bacterium | reverse complement strand
GAAATAGGCATTATACAGGTACCGGAGGGCCGGCGGATTTTTCCCAACATGTCGGTGCGTGACAATCTGGAATTGGGCAGCTACCGCCGTGGCCGGGTCCGGCGTGCGGAAAATCTGGAGCGGGTGACGGAAATCTTCCCCCGCCTCCGAGAGCGTCTGGATCAGCTTGCAGGTACCCTTTCAGGTGGAGAGCAGCAGATGTTGGCCATCGGCCGCGCAATGATGGGCGAGCCACGGCTGTTGATTCTTGATGAACCTTCTCTCGGGCTTTCGCCTCTGCTGGTGGAGGAGATGTTCGATCTGATAGAGCGTCTCAACGCGCAAGGGCTGTCGATATTTTTGGTGGAGCAGAACGTCATGCAATCGCTTGAAATCGCTCACCGGGCCTATGTGCTGGAAAACGGTTCCATAGTCCTCTCGGGTGTTGCGGCGGATCTTCTGGCCGATCCGGATCTCAAGAAATCCTATCTGGGGCTGTGATGACTAAGGGGGCGACACTGGCCGAAAAAATCATTGCCCGTGCATCCGGGCGGCATCGGGTCGAGCCGGGTGAGATCGTTACCTGCCATGTCGATCTGGCGATGATGCATGACAGTGGCGGACCGCGGCGGGTGAAACCGGTGCTGGAACGGTTGGGGGGGCGGATTTGGGATCCGGACAAGGTGGTGGTCATTTCTGATCATTACGTTCCCGCAGTCGATGCTCAAAGCGCGGCCATTCTGGATCTGACGCGCCGCTGGGTGGCAGAGAACGGTATTCGCCATTTTTACGACATGCAGGGCATATGTCATGTGGTGCTGCCGGAGCGGGGGCATCTGCGCCCGGGTATGTTCGTGGTTGGCGGAGACAGCCATTCTCCGACCGGCGGAGCCTTTGGCTGCTTCATGTTCGGTGTCGGGGCGACGGACATGGCCGGGGTGCTGGTCAGCGGCGAAACCTGGATCAGGGTTCCTGCCACGATACGCATCAGGATCGATGGGGTATTTGCGCCTGGCGTTTCTGCCAAGGATGTTGTGCTGCATCTTTGTGCCCGCCTTGGCATGGGCGGGGCGCAGTACCAAGCGGTGGAATATACGGGCAGCGCCATCGGGACATTGCCCATGGCGGAACGGATGACACTGGCGAATATGGCGGCCGAGCTTGGCGCTCAGACCGGGCTGATCGCCGCCGATGAGGTGACCGCAGATTATATTCGTGCCTCTGGCAACGATCCCGGCGACTTTACCCGCTGGCAGGGTGATGCCGATGCCGGATACAGGCAGGTTCATCACGTCGATGCATCCGCATTGTCACCGCAGGTGGCGGCACCGCATTCCCCGGCCAATGCAGCGCCTGTGGACGACTATGGGCAGATACGGGTGGATCAGGCCTATATCGGTGCCTGCACCGGCGCCAAGCTGGAGGATTTGCACATGGCCGCTGCCGTTCTGCGCGGACGCCAGGTTGCCGAAAACACGCGGCTTCTTGTTGCACCCGCATCGCGGCTGATCGCGGCGGCGGCGGCGGCGGATGGCACTCTGGCGACTTTGCTGGAGGCGGGGGCTGTGATCATGCCATCAGGTTGTGGTGCCTGTGCGGGTTATGGGGCCGGGATTCTGGCCGATGGTGAAGTGTGCATTTCCTCGACCGCGCGCAATTTCAAAGGGCGTATGGGCGGGCAGAAAAGCCGGGTCTATCTGGCCTCACCCTATACGGTGGCGGCTAGTGCTGTTGCGGGTGTCATTGCCGATCCCCGCCCGTTGCTGGAGGCAAGTGCATGATGCAGAGCTATGGCCGGGCCTGGGTGTTCGGCAACGATATCGATACCGATGTACTGGCCCCGGGCCTATATATGAAAGGCCCTCTGAAAGAACTGGCGGCGCATTGCCTGGAGGCGGTCGATCCGGATTTTGCCGCTCATGTGTGTGAAGGCGATGTGGTCGTCGGAGGAGAGAATTTCGGTATTGGCTCATCGCGGGAACAGGCGGTACAGGCCCTGCAATATTTGGGAGTGCGGCTGCTGGTGGCACAATCCTTCGCCGGCATTTTCTTTCGTAATGCACTGAATTTCGGCATCGTTGCGCTGACCTGCCCCGATGCAGGGCGGATCCGCCCTGGAGATATCATTGCTGCCGATGCAGCGGCAGGGATTATCCGCAACTGTAGCCGGAATGAAGATTATGAAGCGGAAGCACTTCCCGATCGCTTGCTGGCTATGGTGCAGGCGGGCGGGTTGGTTCCGTATCTGGAAAAAAGCGACTCTGCCATCACCGGAAAGGACGCTGAGATATGACCACCCATCCCCCTTTGCGGACATTGCTTTCCGGCCCTGACATCATTGTCGCACCGGGTATATTCGATGCCCTCGGCGCCGTAATGAGCGCCCGTGCAGGCTTTGATGCGGCATATTTGTCTGGCGCATCCATCGCCTATACCCGCTTCGGCCGGCCTGATATCGGGCTGGTGAGTATGAGTGAGGTTGCACAAACCCTGCTTGCTATCACCGAGCGCAGCGATCTGAACATCATTGTCGATGCCGATACGGGTTTTGGCAATGCGCTCAATGTCATGCGAACGGTGCGTCTGTTTGAAACGGCCGGGGCGGCCGCCATTCAGCTTGAGGATCAGACCCTGCCCAAGCGTTGCGGTCATCTTGGCGGAAAATCCCTGGTTTCCACTGCGGAAATGATCGGAAAACTCAAAGCGGCGCTCGATGCCCGCAGGAAAGCGGAAACCATGATTATTGCCCGCACCGATGCCATTGCCGTGGAGGGATTCGATGCGGCGCTGGAGCGCGCCGAACGATATGCGGAGGCCGGCGCGGACATGCTGTTTATCGAAGCACCGCAGTCGCGTGAGCAGATGGAGGCAATCGCTGAGCGCTTCAGAGGCCGGGTTCCGCTGATGGCCAATATGGTTGAGGGAGGACTCACACCGCAAAAATCGGCAGATGAGCTGCAGCTGAAAGGCTATTCGCTGGTGATTTTTCCTGGCGGCATGGTTCGTGCTTTGGCCCGGACTATGCAGGATTATCTGCAGAGCCTGCGCACCCATGGTTCCAACACCCCCTTTCAGGCCCGGATGCTGGATTTCAGGGGATTGAACGATCTGCTTGGCACTGAGGAGATGCTGGCACTCGGCGCAGCCTATGATGCCGCCAGTTTCGGGGAAAATGATGACTGATATCGATCCTGTGACCCTTGCCGTTCTCAAGGGACGGCTGGAACAGATTGCCGATGAGATGGATGCGACGCTGTTTCGCAGCGCCTTCAATCCGATCATCGCTGAAGCACATGATGCCTCGCACGGGTTGTATGATGCGGAAACCGGCGAAACCCTGATCCAGGGAAAATCGGGACTGCCGATTTTTGTCGGTGCCATGTCTTTCGCGGTCAGAACCGTGATTGAAAAGGCGGCCAAGGACGGTGACCTGGAAGATGGCGATGTTTATATTTTCAATGATCCGTATGATGGAGGAACCCATTTATCGGATTTTCGCCTGGTCCGGCCCTTTTTCCGCAAAGGAAGTATTTTCTGTTATCTCGCTTCCGTCGGGCATTGGCATGATGTCGGCGGTAATGTGCCGGGGAATTATAATCCTGTGGCTACGGAATGCTTTCAGGAAGGCATGCTGATTCCACCGGTAAAACTGTTTCGCCGCGGTGTATTGCAGCAGGATGTGATCGATATTCTTCAGGCCAATTCCCGTCTGCCGGGCAGTCTCTACGGGGATCTGCATGGCCAGATCAATGCGCTGGATCTGGGGATGCGCCGAATGGCGGCGCTGCTGGATGAATATGGCGATGAAACGGTGGCTGCAACGCTCGGTGAATTGCGGCGGCGGACTGCGCGCATGATGGCGGCGAATATCGCTGAGCTGCCTGATGGCACCTGGTCGGCGGAGGATTATCTCGATAATGACGGTATCGATGATGTGCCGCTGAAAATTGCGCTCGATCTCACGGTCGAGGGGAACAGGATGTGTCTCGATTTTTCCCGCAGTTCGCCCGCCTGTGCGGGACCGGTGAATATCGCAATGTCGACCGCTGTTGCTTCGGTCTATGTGGCGTTGAAGCATCTGTTTACCGAAGTACCCGCCAATGCTGGGGTGCTGGAGCCGGTGGAAACCATTATTCCCGAAGGATCATTGCTGAATGTCCGGGCCCCCAAACCGGTGGGAGGCTATACGGAAACCATTCTGCGTATTATCGATGTGATCTTCTGCGCGATGGCCGAGGTGGCGCCCGAGCGGGTCAATGGCTGCGCTTATGGTACGATCAATGCCCTCTCCCTGGCCGGACACCGCAAGGGTGGCGGCCGTTGGGTGATGTTCAGTTTTTTTGGCGGTGGTCATGGGGGGCATCCCTTGGGGGACGGGCTGAACCATGGAAATGCGCCGATTTCGACGGCAACCATTCCGCCGGCGGAAATTCTCGAAGCCGCCTATCCGGTGATGTTCACCCAATGGGCGCTTCGGCCCGACAGTGGTGGCCCCGGGCGCCATCGCGGCGGTCTGGGTGCAATTTATGAAATCGAACTGTTGGAGGAACAGGCAGATGTATTTCTGTTC
>CAYXDL010000237.1:0-4563 GCA_964463775.1 uncultured Hyphomicrobiales bacterium | reverse complement strand
GGCTTTTGCATGCCGGTTTTCTACCAGCTTGCCCGTCCCCGTTCAAGACCGGCGGACCGCCGCAATGACGGGCGGTACTGGCTCATGCCGGCCGCTTCCGCAGCCGGGCAATGAAAAAACCGTCCATGCCGCCGTCCATGTCATCGCCAGGGGCCAGATCGGGACGGCAACGGATATCGCCATCCCCGGTCAGCAGCGCATCCAGCCCGCCGACCTCCGGGGCCGATACGGGCGCGCGCACAAAATCCTCATGGGCCCTGAGAAAAGCGGCTGCGCGTGCCTCGCCTTCCTCCGCCTGCAGGGAACAGGTGCAATAGATCAGCATGCCGCCGGGCGCCAGCATGGCAGCGGCGGCGTTCAGCAATCTTTCCTGCAGGGCTATCAACTTTTCCATATCGGCCGGCGTTTTCAGATGAAGGGCATCGGGATGGCGGCGCAGGGTGCCTGTGGCGCTGCATGGCGCATCGAGCAGAACGGCATCGAACAGGCGATCCGGCCGCCACTCTGCGGCATCGGCGCAGACGATATCGGCGTTCAGCCCCGTACGGCCGAGATTTTCACGCAGGCGCCGCAGCCGGTTGGCCGAACGGTCCAGCGCCGTGACCTCTGCCCCGGCGGCGGCAAGCTGCAGTGTCTTTCCCCCCGGGGCGGCGCAAAGATCCAGCACCCGCCGGCCCGCCGGCGCGCCGAACAGCCGCGCGGGCAAGGCTGCCGCCATATCCTGTACCCACCACGCGCCTTCGCTGAAACCGGGAAGCCTTTCGGGCGCGCCGCCACCATAACGGCGCAGGCTGCCGGTGGGCAGCACCCTTGCCTGCAACCGTTCTGCCCACACCGTGCTGTCCCCGTCGCGCAGGGTGATATCCATCGGCGCCTCGCTCAGGCTGGCCATGGCAACGCGCCGGGCGATCTCATCCCCCCATTGTGCCCGCCAGCGCGACAGCATCCAGCCCGGAAGATTAAGCGCCACCGGATCCTGATCCGCCAGTGCCGCCCGGCCTTCGCGCGTCAGACGACGCAGCAGGGCATTCACCAGACCGCGGGCCCCGCGATTGCGCCCGGCCAGCGGCACCGTCGCCGCCACGGCAGCATGATCGGGCGTGTCGAGAAACAGGATCTGCGCCGCGCCAAGACGCAGGGCATGGCGCACCGGCGCATCAAGACCGGCAAGGGGGCGATCAAGAAACCGCCCCAGCACATCATCGATCTGACCCAAACGGCGCAGGACGGTGGCACAGAGCGCCCGGGCAAAAGCGCGCCCGCGCCCTTCCAGCCCCGCAAAATGGCGCTCCATCGCCATATCGAGCGACTGCCGGCGATCGAGCACATCGCCCAGTACGGCCAGCGCCACCCGGCGCGGATTGCCCGGCCGGGATGCGTTTTCTTCTTTTTCGTCTTTGGGGTTTTGTCCGGCCACAGGATCCGCCTCGCGTCAATTCCGGCGCGGAGCCTTACATGGTTTCACCCATCAGCGCAATGGCAGCCGGCAGCCGGGTCGGCACCTCCAGGGTGAAAATCACCCCCAGGGGCCGGAAATCAGCCCCTGTTCCCGCGCCATTTCCCTGAGCCGGGCAATGCGGTTGGCCGTGTTGGGGTGGGTGGAGAACAGGCTGTCGGTGGCATGTCCGCCCTCGGCGCGGGCCCCGTGCAGGGGATTGACGATGAACAGATGCGCTGTGGCGGGATTGGCCTCGGCCTGTTCGTTGTCGATCAGTTCCGCCCCGCGGGCCAGTTTCTCCAGCGCCGAAGCCAGCCACAAGGGATTGCCGCAGATTTCGGCGCCGATACGGTCGGCCTCGTATTCGCGGCCACGGCTGATCGCCATCTGCACGATCATTGCGGCAACCGGGGCCAGAAACATCACCAGAAGCGCGCCGATAATGCCGAAGGGACTGCCGCCCTCGCGGTTGTTGCCGCCGAAAAAGCCGAGGAACATGGCGAAATTCGCCAGCATGCTGATCGCCCCGGCAATGGTGGCCGTGATCGTCATGATCAGCGTGTCGCGGTTGCGCACATGGGCCAGCTCATGGGCCATGACCCCGGCGATTTCCTCGGAAGAGAGCATGCGCAGCAGGCCCGTCGTCGCCGCCACCGCCGCATGTTCCGGATCGCGGCCGGTGGCGAAGGCATTGGGCTGATCATTGTCGATGATATAGACACGCGGCATCGGCATGCCGGCGCGCCGGGCGAGACGTTCGACAATGGCGTAAAAATTCGGCGCTTCCGCCGGGCCGACCTCGCGGGCGCGGTACATGCTCAGCACCAGCTTGTCGGCATTCCAGTATGCAAAGATGTTCATTGCACCGGCAATCAGCAGGGCGATGATCATCCCCTGTTCACCGCCCACCAGATAACCGGCGCCGGCAAACAGCGCCGCCAGCACCGCCAGCAGCAGAAAAGTACGGATGTAATTGATCATGGTCATCGCTTGCCTTGCCCTCCTTGCCTCAATATTTAGAATGGCAAGGGCCTCCTTCAAGGCCGTCCGGCGCAGAGAGACGGAAAACACCACATGAGCAAGCATGATCAGAACCCGGTGACAGGGACGAATGAAGACAACGCCACGTCCCCGGCCGGAAAAGCCGGCAATATCCCGGCAGAGAAGGATGACAGCACCGGAGCCGCCATCCGCCGGAGCCGGGCACCGCGCGAGATCGGCGGCCCGGCAGGGCCGGAACCGACCCGCTACGGCGATTGGGAAAAGAACGGCATCTGCAGCGATTTCTGAGCGGAAGGAACACCCGCCCCGGCCCGGCACCGCGGTTTGTGTATTCCTATGGCTCCAGCTCCGGATTGATCAGGGCATCCGGGCAGGCAATGCCCGCCCGCAGCAGGGGATCGTCCTCGGCAGTGGCAAAGGCGCGGGCCACGGGCAGCACCCCTGCCCAGACGTCGAGGGCATGATCCTCCTCATCATCCACCGGCGGGCCTGAGCGCGCCTTCATCACCGCATCCTCGATATCCATGGCGATGACTGTCGTCGCCTTCATTTCCTGGGCCGAAGGCGGGCGGATATGCGGCCAGCGCCCGGGATAGAGATGTTCGATCATCGCCTCAAGCGCCTGCATCTTCCCTTCCTCATCCACGACGGCCCGGGCCGTGCCGAAGGCAATGGCCGAACGGTAGTTGAGTGAATGATGAAAGGCCGAACGCGCCAGCACCATCCCGTCGAGAAAACTGACACAAACACTGCAGGCCACCCCCTGACGCAGATGACGCGCCATCCGCCCCGCCGAGGAGCCGTGCCAGAACAGACGCTGTCCGCGGCGCCAATGCGTGGTGGGCGTGATAAAAGGCTGACCATCGATCACATAGGCGGCATGGCAGATCACGGCCCTGTCGAACAGCGCATGAATTGCATCCTGGTCATAGCTGGCCCGCTCATGGGCCCGGCGGACCCGGTTGCGGTCATTTCTTGCATAATCGTTCATAAGCACATCACCGGTGTTTCCTACATTACCCGTGTTTCGTTTCCACCCTGCCGGAAACCTGCGGCAGGGACTTCATCCACGCGCAGATTTGACGTCTGATTGGCCTTGTGAAAATATCCAATTCTGTTTTTTGAATAAGGCCAATTCACATGTCAGACCCTTCCGCCACCAGCAAAGCCCGTGAACGCGTCTCCGTGGCGCTGGGACAGGAACTGACCCTGTCCCTGCGCCGGAACGATACGGTCCCCTTGTACCGGCAGCTTTACGAGCTGCTGCGGCGTGCGATTCTGGAAGGGCGCCTGCCTCCCGGCGCCCGGCTTCCGGCCAGCCGGGTACTGGCCCGTGATCTCGGCATCTCGCGCACCACGGCGGCGCTGGCCTATGATCAGCTTCTGGCGGAAGGCTATCTGCAAGCACGCCGCGGCGCCGGCACCTTCGTCAGCACCGATTTGCCCGATATCAGCCCGGTCAGACCGGAAAAGGCTTCCCCGCGCCGTTTCACGGCGGTGCCATCGCTCTCAAAACGGGCGGGAGCATTGCTCCGCCACAGCCGGGGCAGTTCCCGGGATGAGGCAGCCCCCCGTCTGCCGCTATCGCCCGGCACTCCTGCCCATGATGCCTTTCCCTTTCCGCTTTGGGCACGGATCACGGCGCGGTTGTGGCGCAACCCGCCCGCATCATGGGTGAGCGGGGGCGATGCCTTCGGCTATTTTCCCCTGCGCGAGGCCATCGCCGGTTATCTGCGCGCCGCCCGCTCGGTCCGCGCCAGGGCCGAACAGATCATGATCGTTTCGGGTTCGCAACAGGCGATCGATATCTGTGCCCGTGCCCTGCTCGATCCCGGCGATGCGGCCATTGTCGAAAACACGGCCTATGAAGGCACCGTCAGGGCACTGACGGGGGCCGGGGCCCGGCCCCTGCCCGCCGCCTGCGACGATCAGGGTCTGTGTGTCGGCCAATGGCCGGAGACGGGAAATATCCGCCTTGTCTGCGTCACCCCTTCCAGCCTCTATCCCCTGGGTACGGCCATGCCGCTTTCCCGCCGTCTGGCCCTGCTGAACTGGGCCGGAAAGCACAATGCCTGGATCATCGAGGATGATTACGATGCCGATTTCTCCCTCAGCGGACGCGG
>CAYXDL010000236.1:0-4571 GCA_964463775.1 uncultured Hyphomicrobiales bacterium | reverse complement strand
TGAACAGAAGCTCATCCGCCGCCGGATTCAGCGACGAGAGAACGGCGGCCGCCTCGGGCCCCTGCAGGGCCAGGAGGGCGCGGTCTTCCAGCACATCAACCACCGGCAGATGCGCCCGCATATGGGCGATATCCTGTTCCTTGCAGGCGGCGTTGACCACCACGAACAGATCGTTGCGGCGCCGGGTGATCATCAGATCGTCAAGAATACCGCCGGCATCATTGGTGAACAGGCTGTAGCGCATCGCGCCGGGTTTCAGCGCCTGAATGTCTCCGGGCACCAGCGCCTCAATGGCGGCGGCCGGATCATCCCCGCCGAGGACAACCTGCCCCATATGGGAAACATCGAACAAGCCCGCACGGGCGCGGGTATGCTGGTGTTCCTTCAATATCCCCGCCGGGTACTGCACCGGCATGGCATAGCCGGCGAAGGGAACCATTTTGGCACCCAGTTCCAGATGCAGATCGTACAGGGGGGTTCTTTTAAGGTCGTCGGTATCCAATGTCTCTCTCCCGCTGGCAGGGCCGGCCATGGCACAGGATTGTGCGCATGCCCTGCTCTGTCCCGGGACCTGAGAGATTACGAGCGGCGACCGACGGGGGCGAACCGTTGATGAACGCGCGCTCTGACACCTTCGGTGTGACACCGGACACAGGGCCGGTGCCAGCTTTCCAGAGATCCATCCCCTTGCGGTCCGTTTGCCTGAGAGTTTCCAGGGCAGGTTGCTCCTTCGGCGCCGGCAGACCGGTCTCTCCCACAAGGTTCGACTGGATAACCGCGGATGATATAGGGCCGCACCGCCCTGTCAAGCAAAGTCGCCTCTGAATGCTTTCCGGCGGCGGGGAAATCGGCTACCCTTCGGCAAAGACCGCCGGCAAAACGGCTGAAAAACACAACGGGGGAGGAGACGGATATGCAGGATTTCTTTATCGAACAGATGGCGATGTATTCATCCTATCATCGCGATCCGCGCAACAAGCTGACCCATTTCATCGGTGTGCCCTCCATCGCCTTCGCGCTGATGCTGGCCATGGCGTTGCTGCCGCTGGGCAGTTTCGACGGGCTGAACATCACGCTGGCCACCCTGTTCTATGTCAGTGTCTCCCTGTACTGGATCATGCTGGACAGGCCGATCGGCATCGTGACGGCGCTGGTGCATCTGCCGCTCTACCTGATTGCCGCCTGGCTGGCCGAAACCCGCCCTGCCGGGGATGTATGGATTCTCTTTGCCATATTCTTTTTCGGCGGCTGGGTGTTTCAGTTGCTCGGCCATGTCTTCGAGGGGCGCAAGCCGGCCCTTGCCGACAATCTGCTGCAGATCTTCATCGCCCCGAGCTTTCTGACCGCCGAGGTTTTCTTCCTTCTCGGCCTGCGCAAAACCATTGCCGATGCCGTAGAGGCACGCTGGCGCGATTTCCTGCCCGGGAATGACGGAAAGGCAGAGACGGGCAAACCGGCCGGCGCGGCAGAATAATCCGCTGCCCGCCAAGCAGGATTCAGCGCTGCTGTTTCTGCCGCCGGGCTTCCAGTTCCGCCCGGGTGAGCTGAAAGCCGAGAACGATGCGGTAATCGCCCACCGCATCGGGGCTGGACAGGGGAATGCGTTGTTCGATCACATCGCCCAACACATTGCGCCGCCGTCCCTCGGGGAAGGTGACGGGAATTTCAAACACTTCCTTGGCCAGGATATTGCGGTCCTTGTCCAGAATGGCGACGAAATAAGGCACGCTTTGCGGCATCCGCATCGGTGCCGGCCCCTTTTCCAGCGCCACGGCCACCGTCAGCTCCGCTTCCAGCGCCGCGCGGTCATCGACATATTTGCATTTGATTGCCGCCGGTTCGACGCGGGCGGAGAACACCTTGTCAATGATGTCGCGTCCGCCGCCGGGACTAAAGCGATCCAGCGTCGCCGCCTCAGCAAGGACATTGACGGCAGGGCAGGCGGGCGGCGGTTCCTTCTGCAGCAATGACGTGCAGCCCGCCAGGGCCAGCAGCCCCGCCGGCGCCAGCAGGCGCCAGCGCCGGGCATGAAAGAACCGCAAGGACAGGCGCATCTTCAGACGGTCCAGAGCTTCTTGTGCGAACCGTCGCACAAGGGGGCGGAAGCCGTCTGCTTGCAGCCGCAGAAATACACTTCCCCGCTCTTCTCCGCCGTATAGCGGACGGGGCTTATTCCCGTACCCTTGTGCGAACCGTCACAGAAAGGCTGGCTGGCGCTTTTGCCGCAGGCACACCAGAAATAATTTTTTCCTTCCTCGACCCTGACGATGAAGGGACGCTCGGCAGCGATTTCGGCCTTGCTCATGATGTCTCCGCTCCTCCGGATGACGTACTGGCGGAACCCTGCGGGGAAACGGTCACCCGATGACCTTCCCTTGTTCCGGCGGATATATTATGTATGCCCGAACGCTCATCCCCATATGCCATATTCAGACGGATGCGCATGGGGGAGATCACCGGCTGAACGGAACTTACCGGATCGGCCCGGCAAGCTCAAGAACAGGCTGTAGAGAGAATGACCACATCCGCCCCGGCTCCTGACCATCCCCCCCGCCCGACAGGCGGCCTGCCGCCCCTGCGGGTCTATCTGGCGGCACCGCGCGGATTCTGTGCCGGGGTCGACCGGGCGGTGCAGATCGTCGAACAGGCGCTGGAACGATACGGGGCCCCCATCTATGTGCGCCATGAGATCGTTCACAACCGCTATGTCGTCTCCAGCCTGGAGGCGCGCGGTGCCATTTTCGTTGACGAGCTGGACGAGGTGCCCGATGGCGGCCGTGTCGTATTCTCGGCCCATGGCGTGCCCAAATCGGTGCCGGAAGAGGCGCGGCGGCGGGAGCTGTTCTATCTGGATGCCACCTGTCCGCTGGTCAGCAAAGTCCATGTGGAGGCGGAACGCCGCCACAGGGAGGGCGATCACATCGTCATGATCGGCCATGAAGGCCACCCGGAGGTGATCGGCACCATGGGGCAATTGCCCGAAGGCAGCATTACGCTGATCGAAAATGTCGAACAGGTGGCAACATTATCGGTACCGGATCCGGAGAAACTGTCCCTGATCACCCAGACCACCCTGTCGGTCGCCGACACGCTGGATATCGTCGCGGCCCTGAAGGCGCGTTTCCCCGCCATCCGGACCCCGGTCAAGGATGATATCTGCTATGCCACCACCAACCGCCAGAACGCGGTCAAGAAAATTGCCGGTGAATGCGATGCCCTGATGGTGATCGGCGCGCCCAATTCCTCCAATTCCCTGCGTCTGGTGGAGGTGGGGCAGCGTGCCGGCTGCGCCAATGCCTTCCTGCTGCAGCGCGCGGCGGATCTCGATGTTGCGGCGCTGGGGAATATCGCCAGCCTCGGCATCACGGCCGGGGCCTCCGCCCCTGAAATTCTGGTGCGTGAGGTGCTGGAGCGGCTGAGTGAACATTTCACCATCACGGTGAAGGAAGTGACCGTCACCCAGGAGGGCCTGCGCTTCAAGCTGCCGCGGGAACTGGCCTGACATGGCGGTTTATACGGATATCGACGATGAGGAACTGGACCGCCTGCTGGCCCAGTACGATATCGGAGGCGCCGTTTCCTGCAAGGGCATCGCCGAGGGGGTGGAGAATTCGAACTTCCTGCTGCAGACCGAAAAAGGCGCATATATCCTGACCCTGTATGAAAAACGCGTCCATGAGGAGGACCTGCCCTTCTTCCTCGGCCTTCTCGATCATCTCGCCGCCGCCGGTTTCCCTTGTCCGACACCGATTCACGGCCGCGACGGCAAGGCTCTGCGCCGAGCAGCAGGGCGCCCGGCGGCCATCACCAGCTTTCTGACCGGCCGTTCCGTCCGCCGGCCGGCCCCGGTTCATTGCGGCGAGCTCGGCACCGCCCTGGCGGAATTGCATATAAAGGCATCGGGCTTTCCCATGCGTCGGGATAACAGCCTGGGGCTGACAAGCTGGCGGCCCCTGCTCGACAGCTGCGCCGGAGAAGCCGACAGTCTGAAACCCGGCCTGAACGCCTTTTTACAAGCGGAACTGGATTTCCTTGAAGAACACTGGCCGCAGGATCTGCCCGCCGGCATCATTCATGCCGATATGTTCCCCGACAATGTGTTCTTCCTGCGCGATAAGCTGTGCGGCGTGATCGATTTCTATTTCGCCTGCAATGATTTCCTGCTCTACGATCTCGCCATCTGTCTGAACGCCTGGTGTTTCGAGGCCGATAATGCCTTCAACATCACCAAGGCCCGCAAGCTGATCCGCCATTACAATCGCCGCCGCAGTCTTAATGACGAGGAAATCGCCGCCCTGCCCGTACTGGCCCGCGGCAGCGCCCTGCGTTTTCTGCTCACCCGCCTTTACGACTGGCTGAATCAGGTCGAGGGGGCGCTGGTCCGGCCCAAGGATCCGCTGGAATATTATCAGCGCCTGCTGTTTCATCGCAACGCCGCCTCGGCGCGGGCCTATGGCTGGGATGAATGAAATGACGGAAAACGCTCCCTCCGCGGATGCGGCAGACAACATCGTCGAAATCTGGACGGACGGCGCCTGTTCCGGCAATCCCGGCCCCGGCGGCTGGGGGGC
>CAYXDL010000235.1:0-4574 GCA_964463775.1 uncultured Hyphomicrobiales bacterium | reverse complement strand
TGCATCGGTGGAGAAATCCGCCTATGTCGCGGCCAAGCACGGCATTGTCGGCCTGACCAAGGTCGTTGCATTGGAAGCCGCCACCAGCGGGGTGACCTGCAACGCGCTCTGCCCCGGCTTTGTCGGCACGGAGCTGATAGAACCGCAGATCATGGCCAGGGCTGCCGAGGTCGGCGGCGGCAGGGAGGAAGGGGTCAAGGCGCTGCTTTCGCCCAAACAGCCGTCCCTGAACATGGTCGAGCCGGAGCAGATCGGCGATATCGTGGCGTTCCTCTGTTCTCCCGCCGCCTCACAGATCACCGGTATCGCCCTGCCGGTGGACGGTGGCTGGACGGCGCAGTAGGGAAGCAGCCGCAAGCATTCACCAGGGACAGGTCAAAAAAACACGGTGCGGCGAATCGCACCGTTTTCATGCGCTTTCAGAGTTCATCGTGTAATGATTGCGTTTTTAACTTATTTTTAAGAGGCAAGGTTGTATTGTGGTGACAGTCCTTCTGATTAGCGTTTCGCAATACGATTGTTTGGCGTTTCATTGTACCTCCCTGTTTGACTGGGGCCACCGCGCGTGGCCCCTTTTTTTGTGTGATCATTTCCCGCAATGCTCTCCTCCGTCGTGGTTGCGTTGCCCTGCGGCGATATGTCATGACACGGACGGTTGCGCAGGGCTTGCCACGCCCGATGGCTGTTATAGGCTGATCGCTCTGCACGCCATCCATGATGCGCTGCATCATCGTGCCAGCACTATGGGGAGGGATCATGAAACCGCGTTACCCGGGCTTCGATACATTGTCGCTTCATGCCGGCCAGCGGCCCGACGATACGGTCAGGGCACGGGCGGTGCCGATCTATCAGACGACATCCTATGTGTTCGAGGATACGGATCATGCGGCGGCGTTGTTCAATCTCGAACTGCCGGGGCACATCTACAGCCGCATCTCAAATCCCACCGTTGCGGTGCTGGAAGAACGGCTGGCAGCGCTGGAAGGCGGGGTCGGTGCCGTCTGCACGGCATCGGGGCAGGCGGCGTTGCATCTGGCCATCGTTTCCCTGATGGGCCAGGGCGGGCATATTGTCGCCTCCTCGGCGCTTTACGGTGGCAGCTACAATCTGCTGATGCACACGCTGCCGCGTTTCGGCATCACGACAAGCTTTGTCGATTTCCGCGATCCGGAGGCGATCAGAAGCGCAATCCGCCCTGAAACGCGCCTGGTCTTTGCTGAAATGATCGGCAACCCCCGCCTCGATATCGCCGATCTGCCCCGGATCGCCGATATCGCCCATGGGGCGCATCTGCCGCTGATGATCGACAATACTTTCGCCACCCCCTATCTGTGCCGGCCCTTCGAGCACGGTGCGGACATCATCATGCATTCGGTGACGAAGTTTCTCGGCGGTCATGGCACGGCCATCGGCGGAGTGATGATCGATGGCGGCACCTTCGACTGGCAGGCGGCCAGGGATGATGAGGGGCGCGCCCTGTTTCCCACCCTGACCGAGCCCTATGCCGGCTATCATGGCATCGTCTTTGCCGAGGAATACGGACCAGCGGCCCTGTTTGCCCGCGCCCGTGCCGAGGGGCTGCGCGATTTCGGCGCCTGTCTGGCGCCGATGAACGCCTTTCAGCTTCTGCAGGGGGTGGAGACCCTGTCCCTGCGCATGCAGCGGCATATGGAGAATACGGCGGCGGTCATAGCCTTCCTCAGGGAACAGGAGGAAGTCTCCTGGATCGCGCATCCTTCGCTGCCGGATCATCCCGACCACGAACTGGCGGCCGCTCTGCTGCCGCGCGGGGCCGGGGCCGTGCTCAGCTTCGGTCTCAGAGGCGGGCGGGAGGCCGGGCGCGCCTTTATCGAGGGGCTGTCGCTGCTTTCGCATCTGGCCAATGTCGGTGATGCCAAAACCCTGGTCATTCACCCCGCCAGCACGACGCATCAGCAGATGGATGCGGCGGCGCTGGAAGCCGCCGGTATCGGCGAGGATCTGGTGCGCCTGTCCATAGGGCTTGAGGATGCGGCGGATATCATCGCCGATCTCAAAGGCGGGCTGCGTGCGGCAAGGAGGGCGGCAAAATGAAAATCGATCTGGATGGTGTGAGCATCTATGCCCATACGGGAGGGCGCGAGTTCGACCCCAGGGGGCGCGTGGCCGTGCTGCTGCACGGGGCGGCGATGGATCATACAGCCTATGCGATGCAGGGGCGTTATCTGGCCCATCACGGCTTCTCATTGCTGGTGCCGGATCTGCCCGGCTGCGGGATGAGCGGTGGTGAGGTGCCGGATTCCATACCCGCCCTTGCCACATGGCTGTGGCGGCTGCTGGATCATCTGGGAGTCGGGGATGTCTCCATCGCCGGGCACAGCATGGGGGCGCTGACGGCTCTGTCGGCGACCGCGGCACAGCCGGGGCGGGTCAGGCGCCTGTGCCTGCTGGGCGCGGGCTATCCGATGGCGGTCAATGCCGAATTCCTCGATGCGGCACGGCGCAATGACCGCATCGCCATTCTTGCCATGAACGATTGGGCCCATGCCATGCGCGCCAAGCTCGGCGGCGCGGCCCTGCCGGGGTTGTGGATGGTGGGGGCGGCGATCCGTCTGGTTGAACGCGCCCGTCCCGGCACGCTGTACCGGTGCCTGTCGATCTGCAACGACTACGATCAGGGGCTGGAGGATGCCGCGCGCGTTACCTGCCCGACGGGGCTGATTCTGGGCCAGCAGGACATGATGGCCCCGCCCCGTGGCACCGGCGCGCTGGTACAGGCGCTGGGTGGCGAGGTGCAAAGCGAGATCCTGCCCGATACCGGCCACATGATGATGAGCGAACGCCCGCGCAGGGTCGCCGAATTGCTGGAGGCCATGCTGTGAGCGCGCAGGGATCCCGTCCAGGCCGCTCATGCCGCGGCGATTACCGTCATTTTCTCGCCATTCCGACGCGATGGATGGACAACGATATCTACGGCCACGTCAACAATGTGGTCTATTACGCCTATTTCGATACGGTCATCAATGAATATCTGATCCGTGAGGGAGAGCTGGACATCCACAAGGGCGACATCGTCGGTTTCGCCGTTGAAACCGGCTGTCGTTTCCATCATTCCTTCTCCTTTCCCGAGATGATCGAAGCCGGTCTGGCCGTGGAACGGATTGGCCGTTCTTCCGTCACTTACCGGGTCGGCTTGTTCGCCGAAAGCGCTGAGGAAGCAGGGGCGGACGGACATTTTGTTCATGTTTTCGTCAACCGGGTGGAAAACAAACCGGTGGAAATTCCCGCAAATCTCCGCAGAGCAATGGAAAAACTGCTATAATAAAAGGGAAATGCGGCGTTAACCATAATGTATTTCGCCTGCTTTACTTCCGGGCGCATTAACCTTAATGCAGCCTGCGGTAGAAAAATATTTTATCCTGTATTATATTCATTGCAGGTAACGGATGAATTTCGGAGAAAGATTTGCAGGCTGAAAACGGAAATCATGGCCAGAACATTGGTGCGCCGGGGTTCGCCGATACGATTTTCTTCAGGAAAGCGTATAAGGAAACTCTGGCGATGGTGCATGAGGCCTGCAGCTATATCGACGGGCCGGGACGGCGTGCCTGCAACGCTATGGAGGAAACCGATTCCCTCTATTATACCGCCGAAACCCTGCGCCTGACCACGCGCCTGACCCAGCTCATGGCCTGGATGTTCGTTCAGCGCGCGGTTCAGAACGGGGAAATGAGGCCGGAAGAGGCGGCCGAGGAACGCCATCGCCTGGGCGCGCGTCAGACCTGCCTGTCCTCAAGCGAACCGCCGGAAGGGGTTCTGCCCCCCAGCCTGGAGGATCTGCTCGAACGCAGCGAGCGCCTCTATCGCCGTGTGGCCCGTCTCGATGATCTGCTGGCCGGCCGCGGAGAAGCGGCCTGATCCGTGGTCCTATGTGGCCCGAACCGCGGCCTGATCCGCGGCCCGATCCGGCTATGGCCCGCTTTGTTTTCTCCCTCCGCCCACTTCAGCATTCAACGACATTGACGGCCAGGCCACCCTCTGCGGTTTCCTTGTATTTATCCTGCATGTCGATGCCGGTCTGGCGCATGGTCTCGATCACCTCATCCAGCGAAACCATGTGGATACCGTCGCCCTTCAGCGCGAGGCGTGCGGCGTTGATCGCCTTCATCGCCCCCATGGTGTTGCGTTCGATACAGGGAACCTGCACCAGCCCATTGACTGGATCGCAGGTCAGGCCGAGATTGTGTTCCATACCGATTTCGGCGGCGTTTTCAGCCTGCTCATTGCTGCCGCCCATGGCGGCGACCAAGCCGGCGGCGGCCATGGAACAGGCGGCGCCGACCTCGCCCTGACAGCCGACCTCGGCGGCGGAGATCGAGGCATTGTGCTTGATCAGCATGCCGATCGCCCCCGCCGTGGCCAGAAAGGTGATGATGCCTTCCTCATCTGCGCCGGGGCAGAAGCGGTCATAATAGGCCAGAACGGCGGGGATGACCCCGGCGGCGCCATTGGTCGGCGCGGTGACAACGCGTCCGCCGGCGGCGTTTTCCTCGTTCACCGCGAGGGCATAGATATTCACCCAGTCCAGTACGGAC
>CAYXDL010000234.1:2020-4582 GCA_964463775.1 uncultured Hyphomicrobiales bacterium | reverse complement strand
GTCGAGGCTTACAGGGCCGAAAACGATACCCGGCTGGAGGCGATCGCCAAGGGTCAGGCCGTTGATGCGCTGAGCCGCGACAAGATCGCCCGGATCGAGGAGGATATCGCCCGGCTTGAAACCGTGATCGCCCGCCCGGCTCTCGGCAGTACGGATCGCGGCGGCAACGACAATGATGCCCGCCATGCCAAGGCGTTCGAGGATTATGCCCGCAAGGGCGATGAGCGCGGCCTTCTGGGGCTGGAGGGCAAGGCCCTGTCAGTCGGCTCTCCTGCCGATGGCGGCTATGCCCTGCCGCTTGCGATTGACGGGGAAATCGAGCGGTTGCTGAATGCCGCCACCGATCTGCGCCCCCTGGCCACGGTGCGGCAGATTTCCGGCGGCGAGTTCCGCCGCCTTGCCGCCATCGGCGGCGGTGCCTCCGGCTGGGTGGGAGAGACGGATGCGCGGGCCGAAACCGCCTCGCCGCAATTTGCCGAAATCGTGCCTGCGATGGGCGAGATTTATGCCAATCCGCGCGCGACCCAGCAATCGCTGGATGATCTGTCCTTCGATGTCACCGCCTTTCTGGCCGAGGAAATTGCCGCCGAATTCGCCCTGCGTGAAAGCGAGGCCTTTATCACCGGCGACGGGATCAACAAGCCCAAGGGGCTGATCGCTTATCCCGTATCCTCCGGCGATGACGATGCCCGCCCCTTCGGGACGCTGCAATATCTGGCAACGGGGACGGACGGTAATTTCGATGTAGCCGATCCGGCGGATGTTCTCATCGACCTGGTCTATGCGCTCAAACCGGCTTACCGGCGCAACGCGCACTGGCTGATGAACGCCAATCTGACGGCGACGCTGCGCCGGATGAAGGACGGGCAGGGGCGTTATCTCTGGGAACCGTCGCTTGCGCCGGGCACCCCGGCGACATTGCTGGGTTATCCGCTGGGCGAGGCGGCGGCGATGCCTGATATCGCCAGCGATTCCCTCTCCATTGCTTTCGGTGATTTCCGCCGGGCCTATCTGATCGTCGACCGTACGGGCATCCGTACCCTGCGCGATCCCTATTCGGCCAAGCCCTATGTGCATTTCTATGCCACCAAACGCGTTGGCGGGGCGGTGCAGAATTCGGATGCGGTGAAACTGGTCAAGTTCGGCCTGTCCTGACCGTGCGGCGCCGCCGGGCCCGGGGGGAGCCCGGCGGCAACCTCCGGCAACAGGTCTGACCGGTAATGCCGAAGGCCCGCTCATCATCCCTCTGTGGCGTATCTGCGTCCGTGACGGAGATCACAATTCACATTTTCCGGAGATGAAATGAGTTTCAGCGATTATCTGGAGGGCCGGCTACTCGATCTGGTGTTCGGCGCCGTTGCCTGGAACCCGCCCGCCAGTCTTTATGTGGGGCTGTTCGATGCCGACCCGGGCGAGGATGGCGCCGGTGCCACGGAAGTGACCGGTACGGGGTATGCGCGGGTGGCGGTTGCCAATGACAAAACGGCATGGAGCACCTCCGCCCCCGCCGGCCAGCCGGTCACCAATCAGACGGAAATCCTGTTTGCCGAGGCTGGCGGTGACTGGGCCGGCGGTGCCCCGATCACCCATTTCGCCCTGTTCGATGCCGCCAGCGGCGGCAATCTTCTCGCCTCCGGCATGCTGGCGGCGGCGGTGATGGTGGCAAGCGGCGACCGGCTGCGGTTCGGCCCCGGCGATATGAGCATCACCCTGGATTGAGACGGCGATGAACGATGATGAAATGCAGATCCTGCGTGATGAGATCACCCTGGATCCCCTGGGGCGTGGTTACGTCCTGATGAGCGATGAACAACTGGCCCGTTCCCTGAATGCACCCGATCGCCCGGGGCGTACCGCCGTGCCGGTCAGCCGTCTGCGGCGCTATCTGGCCCTGCGGGGTCTGTACCGTCCGCTGAAGGATCTGGCCGGGGATGCGATGACGGATCCTGAAGCGCGCGCCGCGGCGGAAACGGCCCTGGCGATCACCGCGGCCGGGGCTTTCGAAACCGTCGACTACGCCGATGCCGATGTCTATGGCGCGCTTGCCGCCGCGCTGGCGGCGCTGCAATCGGCCGGCGTGCTCAGTGCGGCCGATCACGATGCCCTGCTGAATATGGGCAATGCGCTGCTGGCGCGCGCGGCAGAGCTGGGGCTGGGGCCTGTCGGCCATCTGGATATCGCCCGGATCCGCCGCGGCGGGGGAGGGGCGTCGTGAACAAGATCATTGCTGCATTCGATCCCGATTTCACCCTGAATGCCGCGCTGGACGGGCTCGGCAACGGGCTGGAAGCGATTTCACCGGCCATCGATACGGAAAGCGGCGGCTATCACGATATTCTCCTGACCCTGGCCGTGGCCGGGAACGGCACGGAGGATGTGGTCATTCATGCCCAGGCGGCGGGCAGCGACGGCGTTTTCGACGATGCGGCCAATGACCGGCTGATCGGTTCGCTGCGCATTTCCGCCGGCAGCGGGCGCGGCCATTTCGCCGTTGCCCATGCCTTTGGCGGCGTGCTGCCGCGGCAGATCAGCTTCCGCCTGGTCAATGAAAGCGGCGATGCC
>CAYXDL010000234.1:0-2010 GCA_964463775.1 uncultured Hyphomicrobiales bacterium | reverse complement strand
AATGCCCTGCTCTGGCGCGGCCTGTACTGGATGGATACCCCGGCGTGAGCAGGATTCATCCGCCGCCGCCATCCCTGCTGCCGCCACCTGTTATCGACCGGAATCATCCGCTGGCGGCGGGGCTTCAGGCACTGTTGGTGCCACTGCCCGGTTCGGCGGCGATCGTCGATCTTTGTTCCGGACGGCGTTTCATGCCATCCGGTCCCCGGCCGGATCCCCTGCGCGTAGAAGGGGCCGATGCCATTCATCTTATTCCCGATGGTGGTTATGCGCTCGAAGGATTGCCTGCCATCGGCGGCGGCATCGGTGGGGTGGTCACCCTGGCGATGCGCGCCCGCTCCGGCGCGGCGGGCAGCGGCACGCCGAACCGCGATGTGCTGCTGTCGCTTTCCGGGGATATAAGCCAGGCCGGTTCCGCCGCGGGGTTGGGTTTTCAGATCGGATCCTCCACCCTGTGGGAGGCCGCCTTCAGCCGCGCATCCTGGCGCAATAACTTCTCTCAGGCGCCGGCGCATGCCTTTGGTCACAAATACAGCGGGATCTATGCCACGGATCCGGCTCAGACCTATTGGCGAAGCGATCGTTTCATGACCGCCGGTTTTGAAAACCTCGACGGCGGGCGGATCAGGCGCGAAAGCTGGGCCTGGCTCTATGGCCGCGACGGCCGGCCCGCGCCGAGGGATCTGGGACGGCGCAGCGACATCTGGACCGGCGGCGGCACCCCGCCGAACGATCAGCTTCTGGCGCATACCCGCCTGGCGCTTGGCCCCTTCGGCCATGGTGCCGATGCCGCCAATACGGCAAGCCATGGCATTCTGTGGGCCGCGGCATGGGGGCGACGACTGCGGGAGAGAGAGGAACGCGAACTGCGCGATTTCGGCCCGGCGGCCCTGCTGCGTCCCGCCCGTCCGGCACCCTTGCGTATCCGGGGGGTGATCCCTGTTTTTCTGCGCGGTGCCATTGCGGCCATGACGGGTGTTGCGGCCAGCGCCGGGCGCCGGCGGCGCCTGAATGCGGCCATTGCGGCACAGGGCCTGATCAGCGCCTGTCCGCGTCGTGACCGCGCCGTGGCCGGGATGTGTACGGCGCAGGGGGGGCTGACGGCCTCTGCCACGATCACCGGCAGCGCAGTGTTTCCATCGACAATTCTGCCGGGGTGCCGCCGTCGTGACATTGCGCTGTCCGGGCGGCGCCATATCAAGGTCAGTCTGAAAGCGGGGAGGAAGGGATGAGCGAAACGGCGCAGGATGTGATCCTGCGGGCGGGGGAGGGGCGCATCCTTGCCTTCGCCATCACCGATGAACAGGGAGAACCGCTGGATATTGCGGCCATTGCCTTCACCTGGCGCTGTGCGCGGCGGGAGGGGAGTACGGCTGCGATCGAGAAGGTCAGCGGGCTGGGCATCACCATTGCCGATGCTCCGCTGGGGCGGGTCGATGTGCAGCTCGACGGGACGGAGACGCAAAATCTCGACGGGCTCTACCGCCATGAGTTATGGGGTTCGGAAGGAGGGGCACCTTTCCTTCTGGCCAGTGGCCTGCTGGTGGTCGAACCGGCGCTGAAGGGGGTGGGAATATGACGGGATACCCGATTGCGGGCTCTTTGGAGCGTGGATACCAGGCACTGGAAGTTGCCGTACCGCCTGCGATGGCGCCGCTGTCACCGGCTGAGGCGCGCGAGCATCTGCGGCTGAACCCGGGTGAGGACGAGACCGGCCTGGCCCGGGCGATCAATGCGGCCACCGCCCAGGCCGAGGCATTGACCGGGCGCAGCCTGATCCGCCGGGAATACCGCCTGTGGCGTCATGCCTGGCCGCGTGGCGGCGTGCTGCGCCTGCCCATGGGGCCGGTGATCGCGGTGACGGAAATCGCGCTTCTGGACGAGCAGGATCAGGCAACCTTGCTGCTGGCCGATGACTGGATTCTGGCCGGAAGTGATCCGGGGCGCGTTCTGCCCCGTCTTGGCTGGCCGCCGGTCAGGCGGTGCTATCGTTCGATCCGCGTCCGCTAT
>CAYXDL010000233.1:0-4598 GCA_964463775.1 uncultured Hyphomicrobiales bacterium | reverse complement strand
CGGGTCACCAGGCGGGCCAGATCCTCCTGGCTCCAGCCATCGGTTCCCTCAGGACGCATCGGCAGCACCAGATAGCGCAGCTCGGCCGTGGAATCCCAGACTCTGACCGCCTGATCGGGCAACAGGGTAACGCCGAATTCGGCCAGCACACCACGCGGATCCGAGACCGCGCGCGAACGATAGGCGGGTGATTTGTACCATACCGGCGGCAATCCCAGCACCGGCCACGGGTAACAGGAACACAAGGTGCAGACGACCATGTTATGCACCCTGGGCGTATTCTCCTTCACCAGCATGTGTTCACCCTGACGGCCGGTGAAGCCCATGGCGGCAATGGCGGCATCGGCATCCTCCAGCAGCCAGGCCCTGTATTCCGGCTCGGCCCAGGCGCGGGCGACGATCCGTGCCCCGTTGCGCGGCCCGACCTTGGTTTCATAGGTGTCTATCAGTTCATCCAGTGCCGCCGGATCGACATAGCCCTTTTCCACCAGCAGGGATTCGAGCGCGCGCACGCGAAGCGCCACATCAGGCAGGGCCGATCCTTCATCGTGATCATGATGCGCTTCAGCAGTGCTTGCCGGTTTACCGTTCCCGAAATCTTCTGTCATGCCACCCCCGTATCCTGCCGGTATTGTTTGCCAACACTGTCGCCATGACAATAAAAAACCCCGGCTGAAACAGCCGGGGTCTCTTTTCCGGGACTTTGCCACACAGTCTTACGGGGCTTTGGGCAGATCCGGCCCGCAGGCAGGGGCCGCCTCATGGGTGGTGGGGCGATGCGGCAGAATCGTCGGTCCGGCCAGCCATTCATGCCCCTCCAGCATGGCATGCCAATAGATCGGCGGCAGCATCTTTTCCTTGAGGAACCAGGCCAGGGAAGAGGGTTTGGTACCATCGAGAAACGGGAAGGTCGGCAACAGCTTGCCGCCATAGCCGAATTCGGCCAGCACGATCTTGCCGCGTTCCACGGTCAGCGGGCAGGAGCCATAGCCATCGTAAACCGCGCGCGGAGGACGGCCGGAGAGCACTTCAAGCACATTGACAGCCACCACCGGCGCCTGCTTGCGCACCGCGGCCGCGGTTTTGGCGTTCGGCGTCGATCCCGCATCGCCAAGGGAAAAGATATTGCCGAATTTCACATGCTGCAGGGTTTCCGGATCGACATCCACCCAGCCGGCCTCATTGGCCAGAGGGCTTTCCCGGATAAAATCAGGCGCACATTGCGGCGGACAGACATGGATCATGTCGAAACTGCGTTCCACCGTTTCGGTACTGCCATCCTCCTTCGTGACCGTGAACCATGCCTTCTTTGCCGGGCCGTCAATGGCTTTCAGATTCTGGTTGAAGCGCAGATTGATGCCATAACGGTCGACATAACGCATCAGCGCCGGCACATAATCCGGCACGCCGAACAACACCCCGCCCGCATTGTGGAATGCAACCTCGATATGATCGAGGCGCCCCTGCCGGCGCCAGTGATCGCAGGCCAGATACATGGCCTTCTGCGGCGCCCCGGCACATTTGATCGGCATCGGCGGCTGTGTGAACAGGGCCACGCCTTCACGCAGGTTCTGCACCAGTTCCCAGGTATAGGGGGCCAGATCGAACAGATAGTTGGAGGTCACACCGTTCTTGCCCAGCGTTTCCTTCAGTCCTTCGACACCTTCCCAGTTCAGCTTCAGTCCCGGCGCCACCACCAGCACTTGGTAGCCGAGGCGCTCCCCATCCTCCAGAACGACCTCATTGGTTTCCGGCGAGAAGGCTGCGGCGGCGGCGCGAACCCACTGCACCCCGTCGGGAATGACGGAAGACATCGGTTTTTCCGTATCGGCGCGATCGAAAACCCCGCCGCCGACCAGCGTCCAGCCGGGCTGATAATAATGCTTGTCGCGGGGTTCAACGATCACGATGTCAAGCCCCGGCTGACGGCGCAGCATGCTGGATGCCACCGAGATACCGCCCGCACCGCCGCCAATGATCACCACCTGATGACGTTTGCCCGAGGGGGCACCGCCACTCGCGTCTTTCTTTTTCGCCGCCGGAGCATTCGCCGCCATCATTGCCGCGCGGGCCTCGATCTTCGGGCGCAGGGCGGAAAGATCGTAACCGGCCTCGGCCGTGGTCCGCAGAATGGCATCCGCATCCAGTCTCGGTGCCACCGACAACGCCCACAAGGTACTGGAGCGCGTTCCCGTGCGACAGAAGGCCAGAACCGGCCCCTTCACATTGTCCAGCGCCTTGGAAAAGGCTTCCACTTCCTTGTCGGTCACCTTGCCGGGAATGACGGGAATATGGATATAATTCAGCCCGTTGGCCTCCGCCGCCGCCTTCAGCTCATCGGAGGTGGGCTGCCCGTCCTCCTCCCCGTCAGGGCGGTTGTTGATAATGGTCTTGAAACCCTGGGATGCGGCAATGCCGATATCCGACACCTGCAATTGCGGTGAAACGGATATGAACGGCGAAATCCTGCGTACCTCCATCCGGTATACTCCCTCTCCTCGCGGACCGGCTTTGTTCGGCCGCTTGCGCGGCACCGGTCATTTATTGGTTTTTCGTTATGGGCAAAACGTCGCCTGCATGCGCACGCCGGGTCACAGACCCGCAAAATCAGCATCACCGCCATTTTACCACAAGCTTTGTGTGAAAATATATAAGAAGTTCCGAATATTTCAAGCCATGATGGCAGAAAGCGACCAATCCCCCCCCACGGGCCAGCCAGTAAAGGCCTGTGCAAAAAGACCCATGGGGGGGCATGACAGGTTTTACGCCGCAACCTTGATGTCAGGCAATTCGTCGCCGGTCAGGGTTTCCTTTTCCAGCAGCTTCGCGGCCCCTTCCTCCAGCGCATCGCGATGGGCCTGAAGGATGTTCTTCGCCCGTTCCAGCGCCGCCGCGACCAGCTTGCGCACGGCGCAATCGATTTCCCGCCCGGTCTGGTCGGAGAACAAGCGCCGTTCCATGCCCATCATCTGCTGCGGTCCCTGCAGAAAGGGGGATGGCTCGGTCTCGTAAGCGACCGGCCCCAGGGATTCATCGAGGCCATAGCGCATGACGATGGAACGGGCCATCTCCGTCGCCTTGGAGATATCATCCGCCGCGCCGGTTGAGGCGTGCCCGAACACAACCAACTCCGCCGCGCGTCCCCCCATCATCACCGCCATGCGGTCTTCAAGTTCCTGTCGCGACATGAGAAAGCGGTCTTCCGTCGGCCGCTGAATGGTATAGCCCAACGCCCCGATACCCCGGGGAATGATCGAGACCTTTTCCACGGGATCCGTCGTCGGCAGAGCGCGGGCCACCAGGGCATGACCCATTTCGTGATGGGCGACGATGCGGCGCTCTTCCTTGTTGAGAACCCGGTTCTTCTTTTCCAGCCCGGCGATGATGCGCTCGACCGCCTCGGTGAAATCCTGCATCGAGACGGCATCGGCCTTGCGTCTGGTCGCCAGCAACGCCGCCTCGTTGACCAGATTGGCCAGATCCGCGCCGGTAAAGCCTGTGGTCAGCCCGGCAATGCGTTCGGGATCCACATCCTCCGCCAGACGGACTTTCTTCAGATGCACCTTGAGAATGGCCACACGCCCGGCCCTGTCGGGCCTGTCCACCAGCACCTGCCGGTCAAAACGCCCGGCGCGCAGCAATGCCGGATCCAGGATTTCCGGCCTGTTGGTTGCCGCCAGCAGGACCATGCCTTCCTTTGCCGGGTCGAAACCGTCCATTTCAACCAGAAGCTGATTCAGGGTCTGTTCCTTCTCATCATGGCCGCCGAGGCCCGGGAAAGCACCCCGCGCCCGGCCCAGAGCATCCAGTTCGTCGATGAAGATGATACAGGGGGCCAGCTTGCGCGCCTGTTCGAACAGATCACGGACGCGGGCGGCGCCGACGCCGACGAACATCTCGACAAATTCGGAACCACTGATGGAAAAGAACGGCACCCCCGCCTCGCCGGCAACGGCACGGGCCAGCAGGGTCTTACCGGTACCGGGCGGTCCGACCAGCAGCACCCCTTTGGGAATATGAGCACCCAAACGGCCATAGCTCTGCGGATCCTTCAGAAAATCAACGATTTCCTTCAGCTCCACCTTGGCCTCATCCACACCGGCGACATCGTCGAAGGTAACGCCGGTATTGCTCTCCATATAGACCTTGGCCTTGCTCTTGCCGATGGCGAGCATGCCACCGCCCAGCCCCTGTTTGTCGGCGATACGGCGGATCAGGAACATCCAGATGCCGAAGAACACAACCGCGGGCACGATCCAGGACAGCAGATCGCGTATGAAGGTATTCTCCGTCGCCCCGGTGACCTTGATGTTGTATTTCTCCACCTCGCGCATCAGTTCATTGTCGACACGCACGGTGGCGAATGCCTTCTTGCCGTTCGGCTCCGGTTCCTTCAGAAGGCCGCGAACCTGTTTTTCCGTTACGACAATTTCCGATACCTTGCCATCGCGCACCAGGTTGAGAAAATCGCTGTAGGGGATGATCTCGATCTTCTGGGCCTGCTGCCACATATCCTGTATGAACAGGATGCCGAAAACGGCAATGATGACATACCAGATATTGATCTGTGTTTTCTTTTCCATGCCGGCCTCGTTATT
>CAYXDL010000232.1:0-4624 GCA_964463775.1 uncultured Hyphomicrobiales bacterium | reverse complement strand
CTGCGGTTTCCGGCCCAGTCCCAGATCGATGAGGATTTCCAGAAAATCGTTGCCGGTCGACAGCAGGACGGAACGATAGACCGGCCCTCCGCCGATGCGGATACCGAACTCAAGCAGAACCAGACGATCGCGGAGGGTGCGGAATTCCGTATGCAGCACGAAGGCGCCCTCTCCCAGCTCTTTATGGATACGGTCCACATAATCCCTTGCCATGCGGATGTGGCTTTCCGGTATCCGGGTCGGGGTCGAAATGATGAATTCCTCGAAATAGGGGCCGTTTCCGGGCAGGGGCTTGTCATGAATTGCCAGAATGTGGGTCGTGCCGTTCTCATGGACACTTTCGACGCTGATTTCCCCGACACCGGCGGGCAGGCGGGTTTCGAACAGGGTTTCTCCGCCGATCAGCTCCTCGATCATGAAGGGGTATCCTTCCTGCGGATCATGCATGGTTTCGGAAATTTGCGAATCGGCGGCATATATCCTGCCGGCTTCCGCCTGCAGCCGGTCAAAGTCCTTCTGCAACGCTTCGAAAGTATCGAAGCGTTTGACCAGAGTGGATCCGCCGCCGATGACAGGCTTGGCGATAACGGGAAAGGCCAGCCTTTGCGCTGACCCGAGGGTATGGCGCGTGACCCTGCAGAAACCGGGGATCGGAATGCCGGCATCGGCGGCGAACAGGCGCATCGCGTATTTGTCGCGGCCAATGGTGCTCGCCTCGCGCCGGGGGGCGGCGATGCCGAATCTTTCCCCCAGCAGAACCCAGAGCGGCAGGCAGGGTTCGGACAGGTGCAGAACACCATCGGGCACGCCGTGCTTTCTGACACGGCGAATGATTTCCTCTTCATTGAAAAAAGCGTCTGTCACCGGAAGGCGCAGCAGCGAATCGGCATATTTTTCATACCAGCCGCCGGGCTGCTTTTCATCCATGACGAGGGTGAAACGGTAGCGGTCGCGCAAGGCGCCGATTTTCCGCAAATGCGCCAGGCGGCTCGGATTGTGTGAATAGAGAACATAGATGTGCGGTTTTGAGTTTCTCGTCATGATTGCGGTTCCTGTCTAAAGGACATTGTTTCTGCCCGGGCAGGAGAATCGCCCGGAAACTGCGGGAACACCCGCAAAAGAAGAAAGAATCCGGCTGCGGAAAAGCCGTGTTCTGAAAAATATCACAAGTTTTTCGGCTATTCCTGGAATACAGTTGCTTTGGTGCAAATCTGTAGTTGTGAATACGCGCGTAAGCAATTTCAGGTTTTCCTCCGAACTTTCTCTCCATAATGACATAATCATAACATCTTATCGAGAAATTCTCGACAAGATGAATACGATATGCCTCCGAAAGGTATATAATCTTATATAGCACAGCACCAAAGGAGAGAGTCATGGTGTACTCTGCCAACGAGAATGCCGCAGCAGAAGCGGCTGACGGGATTTCAGCCCAGGTTTTCGAGGCGCAGAAGCGCCGGCTGGAGACCGACGGATTCCTCTATGTCGAGGATTTGCCGGAAAACTTCGATCATCTGGCCTTCGCGCAGCGTTTTGGCACGCTGATGCCGCAATATGACGGCGAGATCGTCTGGTCGATCAAGGCGGATCCGAAATTCGATGATCACTACCATTCCCTGAACACGAAGAAGCTCAATCCGCATACGGAATGCTATGAGTTCGAGGGAACGCCGCCGCGTTATCTGGCATTGTGGTGCGTGCACCCGGCAAGCTGCGGCGGCGGGATGACCACGCTGGCCGATGGTTATCGCTTTATCGAACAGCTTTCGGATTCAGAGAAGCGCTATGTGTCCGAAAAACGTTTTCCCTACTGTTCCAGCTCCGGCATCCAGGCCTCCAATCTCGGGCGGGTGGCCGAACATCCGATGTATGACACCACATCGGGCGACAGGCCGATCGTGCGCTACAGTTTCAACTGCATGCAGCGTGACAATGATGAGCGCATGGAGGATATCGCCCTGCGTTTCAAGCAGTTCTTCCATGACACCTGTGTCGGTATCGAATGGAAGCGGAATGCCTTCCTGATCTGGGACAATTTCCGGATTTTGCACTCGCGGACGGCTTATGAGGACCGGGCCCGGGAGCTGCGGCGGGTATGGCTGAGCTGACGATCCGCCGGCAACGGGTCCGGATGTCCCGAAAAGAAAGAGGCGCCGATGATACGGCAGTCTGAGGCAAGCAAACTTTCCGGCGGCGATGGGGCGGAAAAATCGGACATGCGGCCGATTTTACCGCATGCGGTGAATACGAAATCCCCGCCGCCGGTCGTTTTTTATCAGGGCAGACAGCGGATTTCAGCGGTGGGGCCGGGGTTTGCCCTGCAGTCCGTGAAGGCTGCACCGGAAAGGATGGCCGCTATTTCCCCGCATATCGGCAGGATACATGACCGCGCCTATCTTACGGCGCTGAAACGTTATGCCGTTTCCCTGTCTGAAGGTGAAATTCTCCTGTGCCGGAAGTTCGATGGCGGCGGATATGTTCCCAGCAGGATCGGGCGTGCGGCCTGGCTGCAGGCATCGGCAAGCGCCCTGTGCGCGGCAGAGGCGGCGCGGGCCGCCGTGGCGGGAACAGGAGGCTCGGCACTGACGGTTGCCCTCTGTCCGCAGCCGGGCCGCCATGCCTTTCCCGGGCGCTGGGCGGCAGGCAGCCTTCTCAGCAACCCCGTGCTTGCGGCCTCGGTCATGGCGCAGGCAACAGAGGGGCGGGTTCATCTTTTCGATGCGGGTGTGAGTCGGGCGGAGGGGTTGTCCGCCTGTGTCGCCAGGGATGAGCGGATCGTTCTTTCCACCCTGTTTTCCGCACGCGGCATATCATCCGCTTCCCCGCCGGCCCCGGCGGAGGCGCAGGATATCCGCTCTCTGTATGTCCCGGCGCCCTGCTCCCTTTCCGCATTGGGCCGGCATCTGGTGAATATGGAGGATGAGGAAACCCCGCTGCTGCTTTCCCTGTCTGTCAGATTCATCCGGATGGCGGCCGCATCCGACGGCGGAGAAGAGGCCCGGCTGCGGAACTGGTCCGCCCTTGGCCGTATTCTGGCCCGGCGCGGGAGCCCGGTTTGCCTTCTGATCGACGGTTGCGGAAACATGTCGCCCTTTTCCCGGCGGATAAGGGCGCTTCTGAGAGGATATGCCCGCCTTTCCGGGCGGCACGTGCATTAACTGAAGGGTTTGCGGATCATGCGGCATACATTGCTTGTTCCCCTCATAACGCCGTTTCGTGACGGTGCTGTCGATATGGCGTCCTGGCAGCAATTGGTCGGGCATTATGTGAACACGGAGGCTTCCGGCCTGGTGATTGCCGGTACGACGGGGGAGGGCGGGGCGCTGAGAGCGGAGGAAACGGCCCTGCTGACGATGGCGGCGCGGGAAGTGGCCGGCCCCGGCTACCCCTTGTGGCTGGGTATTTCGGGAAATGTGACGGCGCAGGTCGTCTGCAGGACGGAGCAGGCCAATGAATGGCCCGTGGATGGCTATCTGATCTCGACCCCTTATTACAACCGGCCGCCGGAAGAAGGCGTCATCGCCTTTTTCGAGACACTGCATGCGGCCTCATGCAGGGATATCATCCTCTATAACATTCCCTATCGGACCGGCTTCAACCTGTCCAATGACGGGGTGCGTCGTCTGGCCCGGCTGCCGCGTATCGCCGGCATAAAGGACGCCTGCGCCATTGCGGCGCAAAGCGTCGATCTGCTGCTGGATCATCCGGAGGGTTTTTCCGTCCTGACGGGAGAGGATCGTTTTTATTTCACGGCGCTGCGTCTTGGCGGTGATGGCGGTATTCTTGCCTCCGCCCATCTGCGCACCGACGATTTCGTGGCTCTGGCCAGGGCGGTCCGTAACGGGGATACGGACAGGGCAGGGGAGCTGTGGCGGGGATTGCTGCCGCTCATCGATATGGCGTTCGCCGCCCCCAACCCGGCACCACTGAAACAGGCCCTCATGGTCAGGGGGCTGATTGCCAGTGCGGAGCTGCGTCCGCCGATGATGCCGGTGCCGCGGGATCTGGCGATGCGGATAGAGGCGATGTGCCAAAACGGCATCATCTGATGCGGCGGTGGCCTGGCGGTCAATTCAGCTTGCACAACAGGCTTTTCCGCGTTCATATTCACAGCCGGTTGTTTTCATCGCGATGCTTACAGGCACAAGGGATCCGCCGTGCAGTTCAACGAAACCCGTATTCCCGGCGTATTCGTCATCGATATCGATGCCCACAGGGACGAGCGCGGTTTCTTCGCCCGCAGCTTCTGCCAGCAGGAATTTGCCGCTCACGGCATCCGCCTTGCCACCCTGCAATGCAATATCAGCCATAATGCGGCCCTGCATACCCTGCGCGGCATGCATATGCAGCGCGAGCCCTGGGCGGAGGCCAAGCTGGTGCGCTGCATCCGCGGCGCCATTTACGATGTCGCGGTCGATCTGCGCCCCTCCTCACCCAGCTATTGCCGATGGGTGGCGGCGGAACTGACAGCGGATAATCACCGTGCCCTGTTCATTCCCGAGGGCTGCGCCCACGGTTTCCTGACCTTAAGTCCCGAAGCGGATGTGTTCTATCAGATGGGGGCCCCCTACCGGCCCGGCTGCGGTTTTGGCGTGCGCTATGACGATCCGGCTTTTGGCATCGA
>CAYXDL010000231.1:4237-4627 GCA_964463775.1 uncultured Hyphomicrobiales bacterium | reverse complement strand
AATGCCGTGACGGGCCGCCGAGCCGGTACCGGCGACCAGTGCCGTCGGCGTCGCCAGGCCAAGCGCGCAGGGACAGGCTATCACCAGCACCGAAACAGCCGCGATCAGGGCGTTTTCCAGACCACCGCCAAAGGCGAACCAGCCGATGAAGGTCAGAGCGGACAACGCAATGATCACAGGCACGAAAACGGCACTGATCCTGTCAACCAGGCGCTGCACCGGCGCCTTGCCCGACTGGGCATTTTCCACCAGACGCACGATCCGGGCCAGGCTGCTGTCCTCGCCAACGGCCGTGGCCCTGACCTGCAGCACGCCTTCTCCGTTGATGGCGCCGCAGGCGACCATGTCCCCGGCCTTGCGGCGTACCGGCACGCTTTCACCCGTGATCAG
>CAYXDL010000231.1:0-4227 GCA_964463775.1 uncultured Hyphomicrobiales bacterium | reverse complement strand
TCCAGCGCACTTTCCCCGGAAAGGATCTCGCCATCGACCGGCACCTTCTCGCCGGGTTTGATCAGAACGATATCTCCGGTGGCGACTTCCTCAATCCCGACCATCACTTCCTTGCCGTCGCGCAGAAGGCGGGCCTCCTCCGGACGCAGGGCCATCAGTTCGCGAATCGCCGCCGTGGTGCCCCGCTTTGCCCGGGCCTCAAGAATGCGCCCGGCGAGAATGAACGTGATCAGCACGGCCGAGGTTTCGAAATACAGACGGCCTTCCGCCCCCTCGCCCAGCATGAGCAGCAATGCCAGGCTGTACAGATAGGTCACCGTGGTGCCAAGCACCACCAGCACATCCATATTGGCGGTGCGGTGACGTACGGCATTCCAGGCATTGCGATAAAAGGGTGCACCGGCAACGAACTGTACCGGCGTCGCCAGCAGCCATTCAACCGTGGGGCTGAGCCAGTCCAGCAACCCGCCCGCGGGGAAGACCATCTTCAGTACCAGAGGGGTGCTAAGCGCCGCGGCCAGGGCCAGCATGATGCTTTCCCGGCGAATGGCAGCCTCAGCCCTTGCATCCTCTTCGGCCTGCTTTTCCGCCTTGCTTTTCCCGGCCTCGCGCGGATGGGCGGAATAACCTACATCGGCCACGGCCCTGACCACCAGATCGGGATCCGCCCCGGCGGCGAAACGGACATCAGCACGTTCCAGGGGCAGATTGACGCTGGCATCGACAACGCCGGGCACGGCCCTGATCGCCCGCTCGACCTTGGCGACGCATCCGGCGCAGGTCATGCCGCTGATGTCGAACTGCACGGGTTCGGCCTTCACCCCATAGCCGGTCTCACCGACCCTGGCGGCAAGCCCGGCCGGGTCGACCTGTTCCGGATCGTAGACGATGTCAGCGCGGTTAAGGGAAATATTGACATTGGCATCGATCACGCCGGGGGTTTCCTCCAATGCCTTCTGCAGCCTGGCGGCGCATCCGGCACAGGTCATCCCCTCGACATCGAAGCGGATTTTCCGCTGTTCCCGGTCCTCGGTCATTTCAACGGCGGCCATAAGGCACCTCCATTTTCCAGAAAATACTTCCGCCCACAGCCATAAACGCCGGAAGCCCGGAAAACCGGCAACCGGACATGCATGGGGGAAAGAGAAATTCGTTACCTGTCCTAGATGGAACCTCCAGTCACTGGAGTGTCAACAGCACTCCCGAAAATTATTTTGTATCCAATATGCAAAACCGGATTGCGCCATCATGGCACCTTGGGTATAGCGAAGAAGCAACCATTCAGCCGCAATCCCGCATCCCCTTATCTTCAGGCCCGGAACCACCATGACCCGCTTCAAGGCCAATATGCTGATGACCCTGGCAGCCCTGATCTGGGGCACCACCTTCGTGGTGCAGCGCACCAGCATGGAGGTCATGGGCCCCTTTACCTTCACCGGCATCCGCTTTCTCCTCGGCGGGGCGCTGCTGCTGCCCTTCGCCTGGCAGCAGCGTCGCCACCTGGCCGGCGACGGAAGCAAAAAGGATCCGGCGCTTCTTTTGCTGGTCGGGCTGGCACTGTTCGCAGGCTCCGCCCTGCAGCAGATCGGCCTGATCTACACCACAGCCAGCAATGCGGGATTTCTGACCATCCTCTATGTGCCGCTGGTGCCGGTTCTGGGCTTTCTCGCCTTCCGCACCCTGCCGCATCCGCTGATCTGGCCGGCGGGGCTGGGCTCCGTGATCGGGGCCTGGCTGCTCAGCGGTGCCGGGACGGTCCGGATTAATCCGGGCGATTTCTGGGTTTTGGGCAGTTCGTTTTTCTGGGCCATCCATGTGCTGAGCATCGGCATGGCCGCCAGCCGGATTAATGCCCCTCTGCTGATCGCCTGTGTTCAGTTCATGATCACCGGTGTGCTCAGCCTGATCATCGCCCTGTTCGCCGAGGAGATGAACATCACGGCCATCAGCGGCGCCTGGTTTGAAATCTTCTATGCGGGCGCCCTGTCCGATGCCGTCGCCTTTACCCTGCAGGTGGTGGCGCAGAAATACACCATGGCCGCCGATGCCGCCATCATCCTGTCCACCGAAACCCTGTTCGCCGCCATCGCCGGGGCAATCTTTCTCGGAGAGCGGCTCACCCCGGTTCAGCTTGCCGGATGCGCATTGATTTTCGCCGGCATCCTGGCCATTCAGCTGCTGCCCCTGTTTACGGCTAGTCGCCGGAAAAAGGCGGTATAGGGCTTCCGGGCGGATCTATTCCCGCAGTTTTTCGGGCCTTGCCGCCCCGCCCTTGCCCTTTTTCAGGCTCGGCAATGCCAGCATGATCAGCACGAAGGCCCCTGTCGCCAGCTTCAGATCCGACGGCGGCAGGCCAAGGGCAAGACAGAAAGAGACAAGCTGGTAATAAACCATGGCCCCGATGACCGGCGCCAGCAACTGACGCAGCACGGTGTTGCGGCCAATGATTGCCTCGCCAATGATCAGGGCCGCCAGCCCGTTGATCAGAATGCCGAAGCCCATATTGACATCGGCGAACCCCTGTGACTGCACCAAAAGCGCCCCGCCGAATGCCGACAGGGCACTGGCAATGCCGACCCCGCCGATCGTTGCGGTCCAGATATTGATCCCCTGTGCCTCGGCCATTTCCGGATTGGCGCCGACGGCGCGGACGCCGATGCCTTTCTCCGTTCTGAAGAACCAGAAAAAGCCCAGAACCACCACGCCGATCAGCGCGGCGAGGAAAGGAATTTTCATGCTGTAATCGAAATTCAGTTCGGGATGAATATTGGTGAAAATGTTCTCGTAATTGAACAGGGCAATGTTGGAACGGCCCATGATGCGCAGATTGATGCTGTAGAGCATCGTCATCACCAGAATGCCCGCCAGCAGCGTGTTGATGCCAAAACGCAGATGAACAAAAGCCGTGGTGCAGCCAGCGGCAAAACCGGCCATGGCCGCCACCGCCATCGCCAGCAGCGGATCGACGCCGACGGACAGCAGCACACCGCAAACACAACCGCCAAGCGGAAAGGCCCCCTCACTGGTCAGATCCGGAAAACTGAGGATGCGGAACGGCAGCATGATGCCGGTGGCGACAAAGGCATAGATCAGGCTCTGCGCCAGGGTGACGGGGATCAGGCCGATAAAGCTGTTCAGGAAATCCATGGGTCTCAATCCGAAAGCAAGATTTTGTCATCGGCGATCTGAAAACGCGCCACCAGTTCCTCGACCGTAAGATCGCGCTTTTCCTCCGCCCCGAGACCGAGCTTGATCCGCCCTGCCTCCATCATGATCAGCCGGTCGCCATATTCGATGGCATGGTGCATATTGTGCGTCACCATCAGGGTGGTCAGGTTGAATTCGGCCACCGCACGCACCGTCGCCTCCATGACCAGTCCGGCGGTACGCGGATCCAGCGCCGCCGTATGTTCGTCCAGCAGCAGCAGACGCGGATTGGTGCTGACCGCCATGATCAGCGACAAAGCCTGCCGCTGCCCGCCTGAGAGCAGATCCACCCGGGCATCGAGACGGTCTTCCAGCCCCAGCCCCAGCAGGGACAGACGCTCGCGAAACAGGCGGCGGCGTGCCGCCGTCAGGCCGAATTTCAGACCGCGCCGGCCGGAGCGCAGCTCGGCCAGAAGCAGGTTCTCCTCTATGCTCATCCCCGGTGCGGTGCCGATCATCGGATCCTGAAACACCCGCGACAACAGGCGCGCCCGCTGATGCACCGGCAGGGGAGTGATGTCCTCCCCGTCCAGGGCGATGGTGCCGCCATCGACGGGCAGCTTGCCGGCAATGGCGTTCAGAAGCGTGCTCTTGCCGGCACCATTGCTGCCGATGACCACGCAGAACGAGCCGGTATCAAGCTCCAGATCGACATGATCCAAAGCCGTCTTCTCATCCGGCGTGCCGGCATGAAATGTCTTGCACAATTGCCTGATCGACAGCATCGGGGTTCTTTCCTGTCCGCGACAATCTGAAGTTCCGGAACGCGAAGGACCGGGGAAACCCCCGGCCCTTCTGCCTTCTTTTCATTACGGGTTACTTAACGACACAACCGCAATCGGCGAGATCACCGCTCAGACTGACGCCATACATCTTCATCTGTTTGGCGCTGATCAGCGGCGCATGATCGGCATAAGCGGGCTTGACCGGGGCGATATCGGCGGGGCTGGCACCCTTGAGGATCTCCACCGCGATCTTGCCGGCATTCCTGCCGACCTGGGAATAATCGACAGCGAAGGA
>CAYXDL010000230.1:0-4646 GCA_964463775.1 uncultured Hyphomicrobiales bacterium | reverse complement strand
CCCGCGCGGGCGATGGCGACACGTTGTTTTTCCCCGCCGGACAAGGTGGGCGGACGGGCGTCCTTGCGTTCGCCGAGGCCGACCCAATCCAGCAGTTCCGCAACATTGCGCTGTATTTCCTCCTCGCCGACGCCGCCGGCCAGGCGCAGGGGCAGGGCGACGTTCTCACGCGCGCTCAGATGATCGAGCAGCCGGTAATCCTGAAACACCACGCCGATGCGTCGGCGCAGCATCGGCAGATCACGCCGCCTGGCGGTGGCCAGATCGCGGCCGAACAGGGTGATGAGGCCCCGGCTGGGCCGGGCGGAGAGGTAAAGCAGGCGCAGCAGCGAGCTTTTGCCCGCCCCGCTGGATCCGGTCAGAAAGTGAAACGATCCCTCCGGCAGGGCGAAGCTGACATCGCGCAACACTTCCGGGCCGATGCCGTATCGCATGCCGACCCGTTCGAAACGCACCAGCGGGGTTGCGGTGTTTTCCATCTTTTCCCTTGCCGTTGAAACGGGGCTGAAGCCATTGGGGGCAGGCCCCTTGATATCCCGTCAGCTTGCCTTCGCCAAAGCAAATGTTATAAAGATTTGCCGAACAATAAAGGAATCCTGTCCCGCATGATATTGACCTGCCCGTCCTGCGCAACGCGCTATTCGGTTACGAGGGAAGCGCTCGGAGAAAAGGGGCGGACGGTTCGTTGCGCCAAATGCGGCCACAAATGGTTTCAGGAACCACAGGCAGAAGATGCCGCACAGCCGGCCCCTCCGCCGCCTGCGCCGGATGAGACGGCGGCGGAGCAAGCCACTCCGGCGGAGGATGCGGCCGGGGAGACATCGCCTGAAGAAACGCCTTCGGGCGGGGATGCCACCGGACAATCCGGTGATAATGAACCGGCTGCTGCTCCTGAAGGGGCGGAGGGCCCGGCCATGGCGGAAGAACCGGCCATGGCGGACGAAACGGAACCCCCTGCCGAGGATGATGCGCCAGACAATGCGGAGCCGGAACCAGCCGGTGAACCGGCTGAGGCTGAAGCCGTCGCTGAAGCGGAACCCGCCTCGCTGCCGGCGGAAGAGGAGAAACCGGAGCGTCCGGATACGGGAGCCAGGGGGGGCAAGGCGGCCCGGGGTGGCGGAAAGGCTTCCCTGATCGGGTTGACCATGGCCTGGCTGGTGCTGCTCGCCCTGTTGGGGGCGGGGGGCGCCTATGCCTGGTTCGAACGGGCGAAGGTCGTCGCCCTGTGGCCCCCGGCGGAGGAAATCTACGCCCTGCTGCATCTGCCGCTGAAGGCGGAGGAAAAGGAAACGCTGCTGGTGCGTGGTGTGACGGCGCAATATGTCAGGGCCGGCGGGCCGGTCCGGGTGCGGGGTGAGGTCTATAATGAGGGGGAGGCACCGCGCGCCCGCCCCCGGCTGCGCATCAGCCTGCTGGATGCCCGGGGCCGGGAGCTGGTATTCTGGCATGTCCGCCTCAAACAGACCGTCGCGCCGGGGGGAAGTGTCGAGTTCAGCACCCAGTTTGCCGCCCCGCCGCAGGGTGTGGCCCGGGCCGCGGCCCGTGTTGCCGAAACGCCGGAGACGGCGGCACCATCGGCGCATGAATCCGCCGAAAAGGAAAAAGCACCTTCGGCACATGAATAGGGTGCGTGAATCGTGTTTCAGGGCCGCCCGTACAGGGGCGGCGTTTTTTCAGGATGGCTTTGATGAGAGATGAAAACCTGCGCCTTGAGGTGCTGTTCGATGAAAACAGGATCGACAGCCGCAATCGCGAACTGGCGCGGCAGATAGCGGAGACCATGGGCAGGGATATCCTCGTGGTGGCCATCCTCAAGGGCAGTTTCGTCTTTACCGCCGATCTGATCCGTGCCCTGTATCATGCCGGGTGCCGCCCCCGCGTCGATTTCATGACCCTGTCATCCTATGGCAAGGGAACGGAAAGTTCGGGCAATGCGAAGGTGCTGCGCGATCTTTCCGAATCTGTCGAGGGCGAAAAGGTGCTGCTGGTCGATGATATTCTGGAAAGCGGCCGCACCATGGCCTTTGCCCGCGATCTGCTGCGTTCACGCGGGGCGGAGGATGTGCGCATCTGCATCCTGCTGGACAAGCCGGGCAAGCGGGTGGTCGATGTCGATGCCGATTTCACCGGCTTCGAATGCCCGGACAAATTCGTGGTCGGTTACGGGCTTGATTACGCGCATTATTACCGCGAGCTGCCCTTCATCGGCCATCTCGTATCGGAGGACTGAGCAGCCATGGCGCGCATTCTCGTGGCCGAGGATCAGCCGGCGGTGCGGGAATTCGTGCTCCGCGCCCTGGAGCATGCCGGCCATGAGGTGATACTGGCCAGCGATGGCGCCGAGGCACTGGAGGCGCTGCACGGGTCGGAGATGCCGTTCGATCTGCTGCTGACCGATATCGTCATGCCGGTGATGGACGGCATCGCCCTGGCGCTGAAGGTGGCACGCGATTACCCTGAAGTGACGGTGCTGATGATGACCGGCTATGCGGCGGAAAAGCAGCGGGCACACAATCTCGATCTGCTGATCCATGACGTGGTCAGCAAGCCCTTCACCATGGAGGAGATCATCGCCAAGGTAAACGAGGCTCTCAGACAGGGCTGAGGTGGCCGCTGAGGGCCGTCCGTCATATCCGCGGCATATCGTGGTTTGCCGGGGCTACTTCCGCACCCATTTGCCGTCGGGCAGGCGGACATACTGTCCTGCCGGGGCGCGTTCGATCAGTTTCTTTCCGGCCAGAGCCTCGATACTGGCGAGGCTGACACCGTTCTTGTTGGCGAGCTCGCGGTATTTGGCCCGGCGCTTCAGATTCACTTCCTTGACCAGGGCGGCGATATCGGGCGGCACACTGGTGCTGACCAGACCGACATAGCCATCGGCCTGTTCGCCGACCAGACCGGCATTCTTGGCATCATCGAGCACGCCGGCCATGGCTGCGGTGGCGGTGAACAGAATGAAAAAGGCGATAAGGGCGATAGGGCGGACGATGGGCATGGCGTTCTCCGGCAGCGTTGCACGCAGTGGATCGGGTGATCCTAGAACAGATCCGATGAGGAATCGATGAGATCGTCGATTTCCTTGTCCAGCTTGACGCGGACCTCCTGCTGGATCTTGACATTCAGGTTGATGGTGATCGGTTTCTCCGGCGCCTCGATCCGGACCGTTGGCGTACAGGCGGCGGCCAGCGCCGAAAGAAGAAGCGGGAAAGTCAGGTTGAAGCGCATGATACTCTGTTCCCTTTCTATTTCTTTCCTTGCTTTTGTTCGCCGCGTTTTTGCGTGATCCTGCCGCCGATCTTATCCGGTAGGGTGTAGATCGCCAAGCCCCGGCGCAGCAGCGTGGCGAATTCCGCTTCGACCGACAGGGCGACGGCAAAGGGATAGCCATCGTAAAGCTGCGGATTGGCGCCATCGAGGGACAGGCGGATATTCAGCTTTCCGGTCAGCTCCCCGTCGAGGGTGATTTTAAGCGAGCGGTAGCGGAAATCATCCAGGGCCCGGGCCAGAAGTTCCGGGCTGTCCCCGGCCATGGCCAGCGGATTGGCCCCTTCGGCGGGGCGGTAGCGCAGATTGCCGTTTTGCGACTGCAGCACCCCGCCGGTGATATAGATGCGCTCGCCTTCGATGCGGACAGGCAGGCGTCCTTGCAGGCGTCCGATGCCCGTCAGCCCGTCCACCGCCAGAACCTGAAAGAGACTGCCGAGCGATATGTCCTTTGCCCTCAGAACGAATTCCTGGCGGGGATGACGGGTATCGATCACCGTTTCCGGCATTTCCAGCTCTCCGCCCGCCCAGGCGAAGCGGGCTTTCTCAAGGCGGAAGGTGCCGTTCCCGGGCAGGGAATAGCGGATCCTTCCCGCTGTCAGCGGCAGGCCGGGATCCAGCAGGTCGAGATAGATGCTCTGCACACCCTGGCTCTGCGGCGGCCACAGGCTGCTGAAGCGGCTGATGGTTTCCAGCCCCTGAAAGGCGAAGAGGGTGGTCTGCCCGCCGCCCCCGCGCACCGCCAGGGTGCCTGTGGCCCGAAGCCCTGTCTCCCCGGACCAGTTGAGGCGGCCGGAAATATCGGCCTCGCCCCGTGTTTCGGTGATCATCGTGGCCAGCACGGGCAGGATGGTGGCGATATCGTATTCCTTGCCGTCAAAGCGCAGAGGTTTGCTCCAGTATTCTCCTTTCCCGCGCCCGCGGGCGATGTCATGGATGAAATCCAGATAGAGGGCGAGATTTCCGCCGGCGCTGGCGGCGCTGAGGCGTCCCGTCAGCGTGTCTTCCCGCAGCCGCGCCTTGCCGGAGATGGTCAGCGGTGCGATGCGCCGCCGGCGGGCCCGGTCTTCAAGGCGCAGTTTTTCCAGCATGACCTGTCCGCTCAGCCCCCCTCCCTGCCGATGCAGGGTGGCGCTGGCGGCGATGGCCCGGGCACGGATTTTTTGTCTGTCCTCATCCAGCAGCCCGCCCGCGATTTCAACCTTGCCCCGGATATCATCCATGTCCTTCAGGGACAGACGGGCGGAAATGGCGGGCAGGGTGCCCCTGGCATCCAGTCCGGCGAAGGCGGCGGCAAGCCGTCCTCCGGGGACGGTGAACCGGGCATTCATGGTGCCGTCGCCGTTCCGGGTGAGGACGGGTTCCGTCCCCGCCGCGCACAG
>CAYXDL010000229.1:0-4664 GCA_964463775.1 uncultured Hyphomicrobiales bacterium | reverse complement strand
GGCGACGGAAGCGCTGATCGCGGATACGGATCCTGAAATCTGCTTTCACATGGCCGCGCAGGCGCTGGTGCGCCGCTCCTACCGCCAGCCGGTGGAAACCTTTGCCGCCAATGTCATGGGCACGGCCCATGTGCTGGAAGGGTTGCGCCGGGCACCGTCGCTGAAGGCCGCGGTCATCGTCACCAGTGACAAGGCCTATCACAACCCCGAGGACGGCCGGCCGCTTCAGGAGGGCGATCCCTTGGGCGGGGATGATCCCTACAGCGCCTCCAAAGGGGCGACGGAGATGGTGGCCCGGGCCTGGGCGAAAAGCTTTTTTACCTCAGGCGCCGCCATTCACACGGCCAGGGCGGGCAATGTGATCGGCGGCGGCGACTGGTCGGAGGACCGGCTGGTGCCCGATATCTGGCGGGCGGCGCGCACAGGGCGGGCGCTGGTGCTGCGCTATCCCGATGCCACCCGCCCCTGGCAGCATGTGCTGGAACCGCTTTGCGGCTATCTTGCCCTTGCCGAAGCGGCGGCCCGCGGCCGGAAAGACCTGCCGCCGGCGCTGAATTTCGGCCCGCTGGATGCCCATGCGCTGAGTGTCGGCACGGTTGCGGAACGGCTGCTTGCGGCACTGGCCCCCGGCCTGTCCTGGCGGCGCGAGGAAAAGGCGCAGCCGCCGGAGAAGAAGCTTCTGGCCCTCGATCCCTCCCTGGCCGGGCGGGTGCTGGGCTGGCGGCCGTTGCTTGACGCCGATGAAACCCTTGACTGGACGGTGGACTGGTACAGGGGGTTCGACCGGGGCCGGGCGGCAGCGGAACTGACCCGGGAACAGATCGGCCGCTACATGCGGCTGCTTGAGCTTAACACCGATGCGGAATGAACCGATGAATGATCACGCCGACAGCGCCCCCCGATGCCGTTTCTGCGCCACGCCGCTTGTACATTCGCTGGTCGATCTGGGCGAAACGCCGCTGGCCAATGCCTATGTCGATCCCGGACAGGCACCGGAACGCGACCCGGTCTATCCGCTGCACGCCCGCGTCTGCGCCAATTGCTTTCTGGTGCAGGTGGAGGATGCCGTCCCTGCCGAGGAGATCTTCAGCGATTACGCCTATTTTTCCTCCTACTCCGCAAGCTGGGTCGACCATGCCCGCCGCTATGCCGAGGCCATGACGGCGCGTCTCGGCCTGGGGGCGGAAAGCTTCGTTGTCGAAGTGGCCTCCAATGACGGTTACCTGCTGCGCCATTTCCGCGATCTGGGCATTCCTCATCTGGGTATCGAACCGGCGGCCAATGTGGCCCGAACCGCCATCGAACAGGGGATCGATACGGAAATCGCCTTTTTCGGGCAGCGGACGGCCGCCGATATCCGCGCCCGCTACCGCCCGGCCGATCTGATCGCCGCCAACAATGTCATGGCCCATGTGCCGGATCTGAATGATTTTGTTGCCGGTTTCAGGGCGCTGCTGGCCGATGACGGGGTGATCACGGTCGAATTTCCCCATTTGCTGCGCCTGATGCAGGAGGTGCAGTTCGACACCATCTATCATGAGCATTATTCGTATTTTTCCCTGCTGACGGTGGAGAAGATTTTTGCCGCTCATGATCTGCGCCTCTTCGATGTGGAAAAACTGCCGACCCATGGCGGTTCCCTGCGCATTTTTGCCACCCATGCGGACAATACCAGCCATATCGACGGCCCTGGCCTTGCCGCCGTCCGCGCGGAAGAGGCGGCGGCGGCCATGGATGATCTGAAAACCTATGAGGCCTTTCCGGAAAGAGTGGCGCGGCTGAAGGCCGATCTGCTGGCCTTGCTGATCCGTCTGAAGGCGGAAGGAAAAAGCGTTGTCGCCTATGGTGCCGCGGCCAAGGGCAATACCCTGCTCAATCATTTCGGTGTGGGGACGGATCTGATCTCCTATGTGGTGGACCGCAATCCGGCCAAGCAGGGCCGTCTGATGCCGGGCTCCCGCCTGCCGATCCGCCCGCCGGAGGAGATTTCCCGCACCCGTCCGGATTATGTGCTGATCCTGCCATGGAATCTGAAGGATGAAATCATGGCGCAGATGAAACATATCCACGATTGGGGCGGGCGCTTCATCATTCCCGTACCTTCAGTGCGCGTCATTTAGGCCTGCCGCCGACCCTGCCCGGCAGCCGGGCCGCCCATGCTTGTTTCAGGCGGGGTGAGAGAACGATCAGCGCCAGCCCGGCCATGACCAGGGCCGAACCTGCCATGCGTACCGGGCCGAAGGATTCATCCAGCAGCAGCGCCGAAAGCGACATGCCGAAAATCGGCACCAGCAGGGAGAACGGCGCCACCGTCAGCGGAGAATAGCGCTTCAGCATCTGTCCCCATATGGCGAAGGCGAAAATGGTCGATATGAGGCCGACATAGATCAGGGTTGCGGCGGCCTTCAGATCGAAGGCAAGGATACTGTCGATCTGCCCGGTTTCGAAAACCGATGACAGAATGAGCAGCGGCAGCGGCGGTACCAGACTCATCCACAATATCAGCCGCAGCATGTCGATCTGGCCGGCCCGTTTCATCAGAATGTTGGAAACGGCCCATGACAGCCCGGCCAGCAGCAGAAAGACAAAACTGATGGCGGGAATTTCCGCATCGGCGGCCACGGTTTCACCGATCACGGCAACCCCAAGGACACCGATCAGAATGCCGGCCCACTGAAAGCGGTTCGGCAGATCGGCGAAGACGAAAATGCCGAGAATGACCGTGAAAATGACCTGCGACTGCAGAACCAGTGATGACAGCCCCGGCGGCATGCCGAGATAGATGCCGACGAACAGGAAAGAAAACTGCGCGAAACCGAGCGCGAAACCAACCGAAAGAATGACAGACCATTTCAGATTGCCGCGGCCCAGGATAAAGGCCCATGGCAGGGCGGCGGTCAGAAAGCGCAGGGCGGAAAAAAGCAGGGGAGGAAACTGCTCCAGCCCGATCTTGATCACGACGAAATTCAGCCCCCAGATAAAGACGACAATACCGATAAGCAGAAGGTCCCGTATTCTGATCATTTTTCCGATCCTGCAATAAGAGGGGAGGAGGCGTCGCCCTTCAGGGGAATGACACGTTTTATTTTTGCCGTCCGGGCATCGGGTTCGATGCGTTTTACCTGGCGGAAATGGATATCCGGTACGGGGGCGCAGCCCGCATCGGCGATGGCCGTTGCCAGGCGGGCAATGACGGCGTCTTCATCCGGCGGGCCGGCCGGGTCGGCGGCGGCATCGATGCGCAGGGCGGAAGGGGATATTTGAACGATGCGGTAATCGCAGACACCGGGAAAGCTTAAGTTCCACAGGGCGCTTTCATTGATGCGGACGCATTTGCCGCGGATGCTGAAAGTCAGTACCGTATTGCCGCGCTTGCCGATGAAGGACAGGCGACGGATGCCGCCATCCCCCTCATCCAGCCAGCAGGCGATATCGCCGAGTCTGTAGCGCATCAGCGGCATGGCCGTGTTGTAAAGGCTGCTGACCGTGACAATTCCTTCCCGGCCTGCCTGTTCGATTGGCCGGCCGGCCTCATCCAGAATTTCCACAAAGTTGAGAGTGTCGTACAGATCCAGCGCTTCATGACGGCTGTCGCCCTGAAAGCCGATCGGGCCGGTTTCCGTTGTTGAAAAACTGTTATGTGGCAGGGTGCCGTACAGGGCGAGAATGCTTTCGCGCGCATGTGCGGTCAGGTTTTCACCGACAGAAAGCAGACGTGCCGGTTTCAGCCGCCGCCCCCTTTTCAGGGCAGCCTGTGCCAGAGCGATCAGGGCATGCGGTTTGGTCAGCATGATCGTGGGGTCGAAATCGCAGAGATCTTCGATGATCTCTTCCGGATCGCTGAAGATGCTGTACAGGGCCACCGGCATCAGCCCGGCCATGAAATGGATCCACTGATTGCCGCCGTTGAAGCGGTCGGTCATGCCGATATAGGCCAGACGGGGAGCTTTATGGGTGTGGCCGGCAATGGCCCTGGCATGAAAGGCGGCGATGCTGCGTCCGAAAGCGAAGGCCGAATACAGCGAGATCGACATGCTGCCGCTCGAACCGGAGGAATGAAAGGCCAGATGACCCGGATCCGGCGTGCGTTCCAGGGCGAAGCCCCCGGCGAAGAACGCTTCCAGTCGCTGTCGGGACCAGCCTGAAGGGGCGATGAGGGCATCGTAATGCTCCATCACCGTTTTCTTGTCGATTGGCGGCAGCGCGGTCCAGTCAGCGCAATCGGCATCCTTGTACAGGCGGGCATAGAAGGGGTTTGTGTTCTTCAGCGTCCGTGCAAGGGATAACCGGCCCTTTTCCGTCATCTTTCTGCCCGCTCCGGCAAGATGCTGCTGAAAGGCGATACCGCGGCGCAGGAGGGATGCATCGAGTGTCATGGCGGATTATCCCTTTTCTCATTCGACGGCGATGGAGAAGTTCGCCAATGCCGCTTCCATGTTTTTTTCCAGAACCGGAAACCCATCATGGGCGTTCTGAAACACGGCGTGGGCATTGCAGCGGGAGCTGAGCGGGGCGCGGAACGCCATGTCACCGATATCGTCGTAGACCTGGTGCTCTGCATAATCGGGTTCGCAGACCATCCGGTTTTCACCATGAAAGGCTCTGATGCGCCCCGGGCGGGGGGCGAACAGCAGCTGCGTGATGGTCGGGATGGCACGATCCTT
>CAYXDL010000228.1:2071-4681 GCA_964463775.1 uncultured Hyphomicrobiales bacterium | reverse complement strand
CGGAACAACGGCACAACCCGCCGCCCCCGGACAGCCCTTCGATCCGCATCTGTGGCTGGATCCGCGCAACATGATGGTGCTCTCCGATGCCTTGCGCAAACGGCTCAGCACCCTCGATCCCGCACATGAGGCGCTTTACCGGCGCAACGGCGAACGGCTGCGGGCCGCGCTTCTGGCGCTCGATGCCCGCCTTCGCCGCCTTCTGGCCCCGGTGGCGCAAAAGCCTTACATCCTGTTTCATGACGCCTTTCAGTATTTCGAGCAGGCCTACGGCCTTCACCCCCTTGGCGCCCTGCGCGATGTGGAGGCGACACCGCCATCGCCAAAACGGCTCAGCGCCCTTTACCGGACCGCCGCCAGCCAGCGCGTCGGATGCATCTTCAGCGAACCTCAGTTCGGCGAAGAGGCGGTGCAGAGCCTTGCACGACGGCTTGACCTGCACATCGGCCTTCTCGATCCGCTGGGCACCCCGCCCGATGATGCCAATGCCTATGGACGCATGATGAGCGCCAATGCCCGCGCTCTGACCGCCTGCCTCAAAGACTGATCCTGGGATAATCGTCATCTTGGTGAAACCACGAAAACAGGGATCCGGAATTTAGCGTTCGATTAATCAATTTACCCCATTCTGGAGACATCGGTCGCACCACGCACGAACGAGCTCGGCAGAATCGACAGAACCAAAAATCAGGCACGAGATGAGCACCGCAATATTCAAACTGCAGGTCTGGGACGGCAATGATTGGACGGAACAGGCCGAATATGAGGATCCGGAACTGGCGATGAAGGAGGCCCTCGACCTCAAGAACAGCGGCAAGGAATGCCAGCTGGTCAAGACCGAGGCCGATTTCGAAAGCGGTGTCATCAACGAGGTCGTCATTCCGGTCAGTGAGGAATCGCTTGCCGCCATGCGCGATGAACGCGTTTCCCTGGCCGAACAGAAACGCCGGAAATTGCTGGAAGAAAAGCGCAAGGCCGAGGAAAAGGCCCGGGAAGCGGAGGAATATGTCCGCAAGGCACAGCTTTTCGAACAGGTCATGAAGGCTGTCGCCATCCGTCTGCCGCTGGCGATCATCCTCGGCCTGTTTCTGTGGATCGGCGTTGAAATCGGCCTCAAGGTCTGGGCCAACAGCTAGCGCCGCCTTTGTCACGCCGGCCCATTCATGGGCATGCCCGGCTTGCCCGCCAGCGGGAAACGGCCTTATGATCGGCTCATGTCGGCACCATCACCATCCATCGCCCTGATTACCGGCGCCACCGGCGGCATCGGCCGGGCGATTACCGCACGTCTGATCGCCATGGGCCATCGTGTCATCGGCACCGGACGGCGGCGGGCGGCGCTCGAAGAGCTGGCGGCGGGATACGGGGATGCCTTCCTGCCGCTCCCTCTCGACCTCAATGAAACGGACATCGCCACCATCTTTGAGGAATCCTTGCCCGATGAATGGCGCGATATCGACATTCTGGTCAACAATGCCGGCCATGACCATGGTGGCCGGCGGCCCTTTGCCGAAATGAGCCAAGCCAATATCGACGACATTCTCGCCATCAATCTGCGCGCGGCCATGGCCGTGACCCATGCGCTGATTCCCGGCATGCTGCGCCGTGGTGGCGGACACATCATCAATATCGGCTCTGTCGCCGGCATCCGCCCCTATGCCGGCGGCAGCGCCTATGCCGCCGCCGAGCATGGCCTCAGCGCCTTCACCGATGCCCTGCGCGCCGATTATCGGGATACGGATCTGCGCATCGGTGAAATCCAACCCGGCGCCACCCGAACCGGCTTTGCCGCCGCCCGCCATGGCGGTGACCAGGCAAGGGGTGATGCCTTTTATGCCGAACAGCCGGGGCTTCTGGCAGCCGACGACATTGCCGAAAGCCTGGCCTTCATGCTGTCACTGCCCGCGCATGCCAATGCCGCGCGCCTGCTGATCCTGCCCACGCGCGAGCGCGGATAGGCCCCGGACAACCGCCCGTATCAGCAGACCCTGAAGGCGCACGTTACACGTTAAATTCCCTCGATAATGGCGATGTCCCGCTCCGCCGCGCCTTTCTGCAGAGCACAGGCTGCCTGATATTCCGGCGAGTTGTAGCAGGCCTCGGCCGTTTCGATATTGGGAAATTCGACAATCACATTACGTTCGAAACGCCGCCCCTCCAGCGTGACGGTACGCCCGCCACGGGCAAGAATCCTTCCCCCGAACTGCTTCAGGATGGGCCCGGCCCGGCGGGCATACTCTCCATAAGCCGCCTCATCATGCACATTCACATGTGCCACCCAATACGCCGTCATGCATGCCTCCCCATAATCTGACCCTGATCAGACATGTCATACCATGGACAGGCCTGGGATCAATGGCGGGAAAAGGAAAACCTCAGGCGGCGCAATCAGCCAGCAATGCCCGTACCTCATCCAGGCAGCCACCACAGCCGGTGCCGACACCGAGCATGCGGCCCAGCGCCTCGACACTGTCGATACCGCCCCGGGCTATTGCTTCGGTGACCGCCTTTTCCGACACCTGATGACAGGCGCAGATCATCCGCCCGGATGTAGCCTCGCCATCCGGCGGGCGGCCGGCCAGCACCGCCATGCGGTCATGGAAATCCGGA
>CAYXDL010000228.1:0-2061 GCA_964463775.1 uncultured Hyphomicrobiales bacterium | reverse complement strand
TGCGGTCGGGCGCTCAAACCCACATGGAGCAGGGCAATCAGGCGGTTGTCCTCGAAGCGGGCAAAACGGCCATATCCCGCCCCCGCATCCTCGCAGGCCAGCCATTGCCCGTCATCACCGCCCAGAAGCGACCCGGCAAGAATGCGCATATCCCCGATTGCCTTAAACCCGGCCAGTTCGAAGCCATAACCACCCCCGATGCGCCGCCGCGCCCAATAATCGCCCATGGCCGGTGCATCGCCGCTGATATGCAGCAGCACCGCCTGCCATTGCGGCCACAGCGGAGTCAGGGCCGCCGGCATTGCCTTCAGCCCCGGCTGGCCACAGAGAGGGTCCGCCTCCCCGTCCACAAGTCGGCCGATCACGGCACTGGCCCCGTTGACATCCGACCAGTGAATGGGGGCAAAGATCTCACCGCGACGCTGGCCCGGATCACAGCGAACCCGCAACAGGGCATTGCCATGGCGGGTACGCAGCCGCGCCAACCCGCCATCCGCCAGGGCGAGCGCCCGTGCATCATCGGGATGTACGGCAACAAAGGGTTCCGGATCATGGCCGCCCAGACGGGCGGCGCGGCCGGTACGGGTCATCGTATGCCACTGATCACGCAGCCTTCCCGTGTTCAGCAACAGCGGATGGTCATCATTGCAGCGGGCCTTGGGCAGACGCAGGCGCACCGCCGCCATGCGCGCCCGCCCGTCGGCCGTTGCGAAACGGCCATCGGTGAACAATCGGGCGGATGAGATTTTCCGATCCTTCGGTCTGGGCCATTGGAAAGGCGCCATCCGCTCATAGTCCTCATTGCTGATACCGGCCATGGCCCCGATATCGAACAGGCGTTCGCCATCATTCGCGAAAGCGGAAAGGGCGGCATGCTCGCGAAAGATATCCGCCACACCCTCATAGGCAAAAGCATCGCCATATCCCATGGCGGCGGCGACATCGCAGATGATGCGCCAATCGGGCCTTGCCTCGCCCATCGGCGGCAGGAAGGCCCGTTGGCGGGAAATGCGCCGCTCGGAATTCGTTACGGTGCCACTACGTTCCCCCCAGGGGGCGGCAGGCAGCAGAATATGAGCCAGCGCCGTGGTATCAGTCCGTGCCTCGCAATCAGACACGACCAGAAATTCGGCGCTGGACATGGCCCGGCGGACCAGATCGGCTTCCGGCAGGCTGACCGCCGGATTGGTCCCCATCACCCACAGGGCCCGCACCCGACCCTCATCCAGCGCCCGGAACATGTCGAGTGCCTTCAGCCCCGGTCCCGAAGCCACCCTGTCCGTTCGCCAGAAACGGCTTAAAAGCTGTCTTTCCTCCGCTGAAAAACCCATATGGGCCGCCAGGGTCGTCGCCATACCGCCAACCTCGCGCCCGCCCATGGCATTCGGCTGCCCGGTCAGGGAAAACGGTCCGGCGCCGGGCTGGCCGATCCGGCCCGTCAGCAAGTGAACATTGAAAATGGCACGGGCCTTGTCCACCCCTTGCACCGATTGATTGATCCCCTGACAATAAAGGGTCAGCGTTTTCTCGTGGCTGGCGAACCATTCATAGAAACGGCGTACATCCACTGCCGCCAGACCGGTACGGGCTGCCACCGTATGGATATCGGGTGCCTCCTCCCGCGCGGCATCCAGCGCCGCTTCCGCATCCCGTACATGGTGAACCAGATAGCCGGCATCGTAAACGCCCCGATCATGCAGGAAGATCAGCAGGCCGTTGAACAGCACCGTATCGCTGCCCGGGCGCAGGGGCAGAAACAGATCCGCCTCTTCGGCACTGGCGGTGCGCCGCGGATCGATCACGACCAGTTTCTGCCCTCTTTCCCGCCGGGCACGGCGCAGACGTGAGAACAGAATGGGATGGCACAGAGCCGCATTCGATCCGGTCAGCACCGCCAGATCCGCCAGATCGAGATCCTCATAACAGCCAGGCATGGCATCCTCGCCGAAAGCGGCGATCTGCGCCGCGCCTGCCGCAGCCATGCATAAGCGGGAATTGGTGTCGATGTTGGCAGCACCGATGAAGCCTTTCATCAGCTTGTTGGCGACGTAGTAATCCTCG
>CAYXDL010000227.1:0-4686 GCA_964463775.1 uncultured Hyphomicrobiales bacterium | reverse complement strand
GTTACTCGAAGTTGTCGAACAGTTCATTGGCAGCAGCATTGTTGCCGCCGGATGCGCCGGAAAACTGCGCCGCCCGGCGCTGATAATAAGCTCCCTGCAGGGCGGTATAATAATCCAGCGAACTGCGGCGGAGTTCGTCCAGCGGTTCGAGGAGGGCTTCGCGCTGGCTCAGCCCGCCGGCCGCGGCGATACCGTAATTGGCAGCCGGGGTCAGCAGATAGGTTTTCGGATCCAGCGCCGTATCCACCACCAGGCCGACAGCATCGCGGATGTTGGAGGGGCCGATCAGCGGCAGATCCAGATAAGGCCCGGCGCCGAGACCATAGGCATGCAGCGTGGCACCGAAATCGTTGCCCTTGGGCTGCCAGCCGATCAGATCGGCCGCGGCATCATAGAAACCCAGCACGCCGATGGTGGTGTTGATGCCAAACCGGGCCAGGGTGGTGCCTGCTTCGCCGAAGGCGCCCTGCAGCAGGCTGTTGGCGGCATTGACCGGTTCCCGCAGGTTGAACAGGGCATTGGCGATGCCGGTTTTGACGATTTCGGGCGTATAGCTGTAGATCTGTGCTAGGGGGCGCATGAAGAACAGATCCGCCACCTCATTGAAGGAAAATACCGATACGTTTGCCGGCTCCAGCGGATCCCAGATGATGTCGGCTTCGGGCATGTCGTTGCTGGTATCTCCGCCACCGGCGGGAGACGCCGGCGATGCCGGCTGCTGTGGCGCCTGCAGCAAGGGGACACCATTGCCGGGGTAAGCGGCGGCAACGGTAAGGTTGCCGTTTTGGTAATCCTTCAGGGCGGGTTGGTTGTACAGGGATGCCGGCAGGGGGATGGCCTGCGGCGGGGGAATGTCGCCATAAGTGCGTGCGGGCAGGGCGGCGGCAGCAGGCATGCGGCGGCTGTCGGGCCTGGCAGCGGTTACGGCGAACAGCCCCGGATAAGCGGTGGCAATGGCGGCCTGAATGGCCGCGGCGGCATCGGGGGCCTGCTGGCGGGCATAAGCGGCAATGGCACGGGCCTGGGCGGGATAGGCGGCGATGGTGGCGACGACGGCGCTGGCCAGATCGCCATCGGCGCGGCTGATCGCCGCTTGCCGTGCCGTGCGCTTGAGATAGGGGTTGTCGGGCAGATAGGCCTGTTCGCGTTCGCCGTTGCTGAGCAGGGTATTGCGCAGCCGGATGGCATTGTCGATGCTTTGTGCCGCCTGTGGTGCAAGGCTGAGATTCTGAGCCCGGATTTGTGCGAACGGACCGGAAGCCAGCAGCACCAGAAAGGCTGCGATGACATATTTGTACCACGACGGCATCGTTTTCCCCCCACGCCCTGAACCGTGCCCGCGATGCCGGATATTAGAGCATTTTCCCGGTGGCGGCTATTTTATCTCTTAACCGGGCGGCCTTGGCGCGGGCACGGGCGATGGCGGCGGGGGCAAGCCGGCGGCGCAGGGCCTTTTCATTCTCCTGCGCCAGTTCATCGCCGCTTTCGGCGGCCAGCATCGCCCATGCCAGGGCCGTGACCGGGTCACGCTTCACCCCTTCGCCGCGCGCATAACGCACGGCCAGGCGGCTCTGGGCGCGCACATGCCCCTGCAGGGCCGCTTTTTCAAACCATGATGCCGCCCCGGCCGGATCGCGGGGGCCGCCCCGGCCGTCGCGCAGGAATTTGCCCAGATTGTACTGCGCGGCGGGCAGGCCGCTGGCTGCCGCTTCCCGCAGCAGGCGGCGGGCGATGGCATCGTCGCGTCTGACGCCCAGCCCATAGGCATACATCTGCGCCAGCGTGTATTGGGAACGCACCAGCCCGCCATCGGCGGCCCGGCGCAGCAGGCGCAGGGCTTCGGCAGCGGCTTTCCGGTTGCCTCTGAGACTGGCATCCTCGATCAGGGCCAGCGCCAGATTGTGGCTGGCGGCGAGATAACCGTTTTTGGCCGCCCGTCGCCACCAGGCCATGGCCCGGGCGCGATCGGCGTTGACACCGCGTCCTTCGGCATAGAGCACGCCTATATTGTACTGGGCCAGCGCGTTACCCTGATCGGCCAGCGGCTGCCAGTATTTTCGTGCCGTGAGAAAATCACCCCTCTGATAGGCCTGCCAGCCCATAGCGAAGGCATTTTCCGCCGTACGGGCGCTCATGGCCGGAAGGCTCAGAAGTATCACGACCGAGAGGGTGGAGAGGATATTGCGCAAAACCGTCATCTGCTTCGTCTCCTATTGCGGCTGAACACCCAGGCGTTGGGTCCGGGCGCGCAGCAGTTGCAGCAGCCCGTTCATGCCGCCATTGCGCAGAACGGTGGCGAATTCCTGACGCTGTGTGACGGCCATGCTGACCCCTTCAACCGAGACGTCGATGATTTTGGGTTGTCCGGCAAATTCCCTGAGACGCCAGCTTATTTTGATCGGCTGCCCGTTCGGGCGTTCTATGATGCTGTCGACCAGCATGTCGCGCCGTCCTGCCCTGCGCACGCCGGTAACCCGCAGGGTCTCGCCTGAATAGCCGCCAAGGCGGCGGGCATATGTCTTGATGACATAAAGCGTGAACAGGCGCTGATAGGCGCCGCGCTGTTCCGGGGTGGCGGTGCGCCAGGCACGGCCAAGGGCGAAGCGGGCGATGATATCAATCTGAAAGCTCTGCAGGATCAGTCTGCCGACGGCCGCTTCGCGCGCGGCTACCGAGGTGCCGGAACTGCCGAGAAGCCGCGCGGCCTCCTGCCCCAGCCAGTTGATGTGGCGGGCGGCGGAATTGGGGGTCAGGGCGGCAGCCAGCGGGGGCGCGCCGAGACTGACAAGAAGGATGGACAGGATTGCCAGCAGCCGGACCGGCTGAAAACACCGAAAATCGCGCAAATATTCCTCCCCTGCGGATCAGACCGGTCTATGCATGGACCGGTGCGGAAAATATCTGCCCCCGTTCAGGGAAGGATAAAGGATCGCTTTGCCCGGGGCAATCGGAGGGTCGGTCGCAGCTTCAGGCCTTGCGCAGCAGGCTGCGTTCTTCGACGATATGAAGCTCGGGCCGCCAGGAGGCCAGCCAGTCCAGAACCTCATCGCCCGGAATGGGGCGGCTGATGTAATAGCCCTGGGCGATATCGCAGTGAATATCGGCAAGACAATGCAGGGTGTCCTTGTCCTCGACACCTTCGGCGACGACGCTGAAGCCGAGATTGTGGCCGAGATTGACCAGCGCATCGACGATGATCTGGTCGTCCTTGGCTTCCAGCATGGTCATGACGAAGGATTTGTCGATCTTGATTTCGCTGACCGGCATCTTGCGGATAAAGGAGAGCGGTGTGTAGCCGGTGCCGAAATCGTCGATCGAAATGCGCACGCCCATGGAATGCAGACGGGTGATGGTCTGACGGGCCCGGCTTTCATCGGCAATGATAGCGCTTTCGGTGATTTCCAGAATCAGCCGTTCGGCCGGGATATCGAACTTCGCCAGTTGCAGCGCCACCGATTCGGTGAAATGCGGATCGTGCAGGACCTTGGTGGAGATATTGACGCTGACACTGATATCATGGCCCGTTTCCCGCCAGTGCTGGCAGTTCTTCAGCGCCAGTTTCAGGGTCTGGCGGGTCAGCTTCTTGATCAGTCCGCTTTCCTCGGCGACGGGAATGAAAACATCGGGCGGCACCATGCCCTTGTCCGGGTGGATCCAGCGGGCCAGCGCCTCGAAACCGGTCACCGCCCCGGTTTCCGTATGGATTTTCGGCTGGAAATACAGGGTGATCTGTTCCTCATCAAGCGCACGGTCAAGATCGTGGCGCAGGGAGAGGCTCGCGCGGGCGGCATCGTCGATTTCATCTTCTTCGGCATAGATGACGAAATCCGATGCGTTGGCCTTGGCCTTGCGCATGGCATTTTCGGCACGGCGGACCAGCATGTCCGCGCTCAGCCCGTGATCGGGATACAGACTGACGCCGATACAGCCGCCAAGGGCAATGGTATTGCCGTCATATTCGATCGGTTTCTTGAGCTGTTCTGCCAAGCGGCTGGCAGTAATGACCGCGCCGCTGAGAGAAGCCTTGTTCAGCAGCAGCGCCGCGAACTCGTCATCGCCCAGACGGGCGATCAGATCGCTGTCGCGCAGGGTTTCGCGCAGGCTGGCGGCGGCACTGCGCAGAATGACATCCCCGGCGGCATAGCCGAGGTTCTTGTTGACCGAATTCAGACTGTTGAGATCGATGATGAGAACGGCAATATCGTTGCCGGTGCGCTGGGCCTGGCGGATGGCCTGCTCCAGACTTTCAAAGAAAAAGGCACGGTTGGGCAGGCCGGTCAGCTTGTCGTAAAGCGAATTGCGCCGCGATTCGTCACGTGCCTGCCGGGCGGCATGGCGGATTTTGTGCTGACGCATGCATTTCCAGACATGCAGCCCTATGCCGTCGCGTTTCAGGCTGTCCAGCGGCAGACAGTCCGAGGCGCCGGCAGCGATCAGACTGGCGGCATCCCTGTCGGAAAAATCGCGCAGGACCACAATCAGCGGTCCCTGAATGCTGCCGGAGAGAAACGGTGCCGCATCTGCCTGGTTCCTGGCGAAGAAAAGGGTGCAGTCGAACAGGGTCTGCATGGCGCCGTCCTCCACGGCGCCCGGTGTGTGGGCGGTGGTGATGCTGATCTTTCCGTTATGAAGCGGAAGCGCGGCCGCGGCAACAGCCTGGGCTTCGAGCAGGCCATCGGGATCGAC
>CAYXDL010000226.1:0-4688 GCA_964463775.1 uncultured Hyphomicrobiales bacterium | reverse complement strand
AAAACTGCCGCGGCGCATCACATCAGCGAATATGTGCAGTGCCTCAAAATCCATTAATGCAGATTATGCATCAGTGAATGTCATATATCCACCTGTAAAGACAAATAATCATTAAATAGGCTGGCGCCATCATCCATACCAACTATCATCCATATCAAAAGGACATCTGATCATGGGTACATTGCTGCGGCTGGATGCCAGCTCCCGCAACGAAGGGTCGCATTCCCGCGCCCTGTGCGACTATTTCATCGAACGCTGGAGGGACCGTCACACAGAGGACAGGATCGTTCATCGCGACCTTGCCGCGACACCCGTTCCTCATATCGCTGCCAGGACCATCGAGGGCTTCTATACACCGCCTGAACAGTTCACGCCCGAACTGCGCCGGGCGACTGCGCTTTCCGATACACTGATCGGCGAACTGAAAGCTGCCGATACGGTTCTTATCAGTGTACCGATCTACAATTTCACCATTCCTTCCGCCCTCAAGGCCTATATCGACCACATCGTGCGCATCGGGCATACCTTTGATTATGACGGCAGCAATTTCACCGGACTGCTGACAGGCAAGCGCGCCTTCGTCTTCTGTGCCTATGGCGCCGGGGGATATCTGAACAACGGCCCTCTGGCCGGGTTCGATTTCCTGCAGCCTTACATGAAATTGCTGCTTGGCTTTCTCGGCATTGGTGAAACACGTTTTTTCGCTGTTGAGAACACGACCGGCGAGACCGCTGCCCTCTCCGTCGGCCTTGCTCGGGCGCACAACGAGATTGACCAGGCGATTGCCGCCTGCAGCCATCCGCAATCCGCAACCCGGGGAGAAGACGAATGACGCACATCGCTTTTCTGGGCACCGGCGAGATGGGATCCCGCATGGTTGCGCGACTACTGGCCGCCGGTCATGAGGTCACAGTCTGGAACCGGAATGCCGCACGTCTGCGTCCTCTGGAGCAAGCAGGCGCGCAAATCGCCGAAAACCCGCGCGCCGCGGCCCGGGAGGCGGAAATCGTTATTGCCATGGCCCGCGATGATGAGGCGTCCTGCCATATCTGGCTTGATGAAATGACAGGTGCGCTCGATGCTCTTGAAGCCGATGCCATTGCCATCGAATGCGCCACCATCACCCCCGCCTGGGCCAGGGAACTGAACAGACGCTGCCTGGCCCGGGGGAATGCCTTTCTCGATGCACCCGTGGCCGGATCCCGCCCGCAGGCTGAAGCCGGAGCCCTGATCTTCCTTGCCGGCGGCAGGGAGGAGGACCTGAACCGCGCCCGCCCGGTTCTGGAAATCATGGGCCGGACGATCCATCACATCGGTCCGGCGGGCACCGGGGCCGTTTTCAAGCTCGCCGTCAACGCATTGTTCGCCATCCAGGCGGCGGCCATGGGGGAATTGCTGCCTTTTCTGCGGGCAAACGGTATCAGCATGGAAAAGGCGGCGGCGCTGCTGGGCGAATTACCGGTCAGCAGCGCGGCGGCAAAAGGAACGGCGGCAGCCATCGCCAGCGGGAACCATGCCCCGCTTTTCCCCGTCTCCCTGGTGGTCAAGGATCTCGCCTATGCCAGCGCGACCGGTGAAGCCAGCCGCAGTGAAATACCGCTGACGGTCTTTGTCCGCGATTTGTTCGCCCGGGCGGAAGAACACGGCCTGGGCGGGCTGAACATCAATGCCGTCACCAGACTGTACGAATAAGGAGCGCTGAAGCATGCCGGAACCCGAACTCTTCTGGATCAGCGGCAGCCCGCCAAGCTGGCGGGTTATGCTCGCCCTTGAAACAAAGGCGATCCGCTATCGCTCCACGCGTCTCGATACGGCGCAGCGCGAACACAAAACCCCCCGCTTTCTGGCCATCAATCCACGTGGTCAGGTACCGGTGCTGCGCGCCGGGAAACTGGTCATTCGTGAATCATTGGCCATCATCGCCTTTCTCGACCGCCTGCAGCCGGAACCGCCCCTGTTCGATCGCAACAGCGCCGAGACGGCAAGGATATGGCAGCAGGTCTTCGAATTCGAAAACCATCTGCGCCCGGCGCTTGCCACCATCGCCCGCATCCTTTTTCACGGAGACCAGAACGAAAACAGCGCGGAACTGGCCCGGGCGCTTGCAACCGTGAACAGCGAATTGCCGGGCTGGGAAACCGCATTGGCGGAACACGGACCGCAGGGCGTGGAGACGCCATCAGCGGCGGAGATTGTCCTCTATCCCGGCTTGAAATGGCTGGAACGTGCATTGGCACAAGCAGCAGACAACAATGACTGCATTGCGCTGGGAAAGCGGCTGAACGCATCGCCGGCCCTGCGGAAACTGAACACGGCCATCGAATCCCTGCCCGGTTACGACCGCACCTATCCGCCCCATTGGCGAAACGCATAAGACAACGGGGACAGAAGCAAGGTCCCTCACGATAGGGCCTCATCCCCGAAGCCGGCGGCTTCAATATGCCGCCACAGGCGGGTTGCGACCGGTCCTGCCACACGCTGCCTGTGCCGCGCGGCGGTCAGCGCGACACTGCCGCCGCGCAAATACCGCCCTTCGATCGAAATCAGCCTGCCCTCCTTCAGTTCATCCCGGATCAGGAAAAGCGGCAGATGCCCCCAAGCCATCCCCTGCAGGATGATTTCCTTCTTGGTCAGCTGGTCCCCGACCGTCCACTGGCGGGCGCCTTCAATGATATAATGGCTCTGAGACGAATCCCGCCTGGCCGTATCCCTGATGATGCATTGGGCATAATCATGCATGGCCTCGGGCGTTATCCGCTCCGTTACCGGAAAATTCAGAAATCCCGGCGCCACCACCGGCACGAAGCGGACGGTACACAGATCGATGAATTCGAAACGCAGATCGCTTCTGTCAACAGGATGAAATATCAGATCGGCCTCACCGTCGAGCAGCCTTTCGGCAGGGCCCGACAGGGTTTCAAAATGCAGGTCGAGGCGGGTGTCGCGACAATCGGTAAAAAAACTGTTCAGAACATCGAGAACCTGCGCCAAAGGGCAGGCATCGCCAATGACCACGGAAATCGAGGCTTCCTCCCCGGCGGCCAGATGGGCCGCATATTCCTGCAACCGCCCGGCATCAGCAAGAAACACCTTCACCCGCTCATGAAAAGCCCGGCCCGGACCGGTCAGTGAAACGCGGTAGCCGCTGCGGTCGAACAGGGTCACCCCCAGCTGTTCTTCCAATGCCCTGACCGCCGTGAACACGGTCGGATGCGTCCGGTTCAGAAATGCCGCCGCCGCCTGAAAACCGCCGCAGTCGGCCACGGCGGCAAAGCACCGTAACTGGTGTAGTGTCGGACCTCCATGGCGTGTCGCATCAAACATTTTTATATTATACAATAATCTTTCTCTATTTTTTGTAATATATTCTCAGAGCCTTCCCTTTTAAGCAAAACGCATTGCTCAACACCGAAAGGAACGACAATGCGTGCGATTATCATCAGAAATTACGGAGGGGCGGAAAACCTTGTCATCGGGGAATACCCCGACCCCGAACCGCAGCCCGGGCATATTCTTGTTGAAGTCAGGGCCTTCGGCCTTAACCGCGCCGAAATTTATTTCCGTGAGGGTTTATGGGGCGATGTCGCCGAAATCAGCGGTATTGAATGCGCGGGAATCGTGCGCCATGACCCGGAAGGAAATCTCAGAACCGGGCAGCCTGTCATCGCATTGATGGGGGGCATGGGCCGCAGCATCAACGGCAGCTATGCCGAGTTGGTTTCGGTTCCCGCCACCAATGTCGTTGCCATAGAAAATCCGCTCTCCTGGGAGGCTCTGGCAGCCTTGCCCGAATCTTACGCCACCGCCTGGACCAGTCTTAAACGGAATCTCGCGCTCGAAAGCGGAGAACATGTACTGATCCGTGGGGGCACTTCCGCGCTGGGACAGGCGGCAATCAACATTGCCACGGCACAAGGCGCTCATGTGCTGGCAACGACGCGGCGCCCGGAAAGATTTGCCACACTTGAACGCCTGGGGGCCGAACCGCTGCTGGAAAGACACGATCTGAGCACGACAATCAGGGAACGCCATCCCGGCGGAATCGACGCCGTTCTGGATATTGTCGGCACCGGCACAATCCCCGATTCCCTCGCCATGACCCGCCCCGGCGGCAGAGTCTGCCTGGTCGGGTTTCTTGGCGGTGCTGCCCCTCTGGCTGAATTCGACCCTCTCACGCAAATGCCGAGCGGGGTACAGTTCAGTTTCTTCGCCAGCGCCTTCACCTTCGGCAACAGGGACTATCCGCTCTCATCCATTCCTTTTCAGGAAATCATCGATCGCGCCCATAAGGGTATTTACAAAGCCCGGCCGGCACGGGTTTTCGATTTTGAGCAGATTGCCGACGCACACCGTTTCATGGAAAGCGATGCCGCCAACGGCAAGATCGTCATTCGCGTGCAGGCTCCGGCCTGAAGCCATGAGGCTGGAATCATGCAAAAGGCCGCCGGTGTCACCACCGGCGGCCTGTCACGGCAGAACGGACGGGATCAGGTCCGCGACGCCGGTTTGCGGCTGCGCACGATCTGATAGCCGCTGCGCCACAGATAGCGCACCGGCGCGCTGAGCATATGCACCAGGCGCGTGAAGGGGAACAGCAGGAAGATCGTCAGCCCCAGGAACAGATGCAGTTTGAACACCGGGCTGACATCGACGATGTAGGAAGGCGCGTTGAGATCGAAAGTAAAGAT
>CAYXDL010000225.1:0-4721 GCA_964463775.1 uncultured Hyphomicrobiales bacterium | reverse complement strand
TCCAGTTCAGGATCAGCCCCGTGCGCCACCGTCATCGCGAACCGCCGGGCCAACGGACATTCTCGCCCCATCAGGGTTACGGGAAGGTAAATTTCCGCGAATGTCACAAACTGTTCCGTGAATGTAACGATTTAGGTTGCAGGCCGTTCCACGGTGATCGCATGAAGAAAGGAACCACTCACCGTTCCGGCGCGCAGCCCGGCACGGCCCAGCGAAGCCCCCGTGGCATCCTCCAGGGTGAATAATGGTTCCCCCGCCTCATGAAGAATCGCCGCATAATGAAATTCATGGCCCCGCAGCACCGTACCCCGGGGTGCAAAAGGCGAATCCGCCACGGCCCTCGCGCGGCGATAGCCCAGATGCAGACGGCGGATGGCAAAGCTGGTTTCCAGATCCAGCAAACCCGCCATGGCATGCCGCTTGCCCTCACCATCCGTCAGGCCGCGCCCCAGCACCATATAGCCACCGCATTCCCCGTGGATGGGGATACCGCGTGCCGCCTGCCGCCTCAGCCCTTCCAGAAACCGCGTCGCCGCCGCAATTCGCCCGGCATGAAGCTCCGGATAACCGCCGGGCAGAAAAATCATCTCCGCCCCATCCGGCGGCGCCTCATCCTGCAGGGGAGAGAAGAAACCGATCTCCGCCCCCGCTTCGCGCCAACCGCTCAGCAGATGCGGATAGAGAAAGGTAAATGCCTCATCCCGCGCAACGGCGATGCGCTGCCCGGGCGGGGTGATGCCCGCCTGTGCGGCCCCGGCCCTGAAAGGGCGGGCCAGATCCGTCAGCGCCGCCAGATCCAGATGCCGGGACAACAGGGCGGCGGCCTCGTCCATGAAACTGTCAATGCCGGCAATCTCCCCCGCCTGCACCAACCCCAGATGTCGTTCGGGCAGGCAGAACCGCGGATCGCGCGGCAGGAACCCGAAAACCGGCACGCCCAGTGTCTTCAGCGCCGCTTCCAGTATTGCCCGATGACGGGGGGAGGCAACATTGTTCACGATCACCCCGGCCAAAACCAGATCCGGACGGTAAGTCGCAAACCCCTTGACCAGCGCCGCGATGCTCGCCCCCTGACGGGCGGCATCAGCCACCAGCACCACCGGCAGATCCCGGCGCGCAGCGAAATCCGCTGTCGAGCCACCGCCACCGGCCGCACCGTCAAACAGGCCCATAACCCCCTCGACCACCACCAGATCCGCCGCATCCGCCGCCCGTTTCAGCATGGCATCCTGTTCCGCCGCCCCCATCGCCCAGGGATCGATATTGAAACAAGGCTGACCGCTGGCCAGGGCATGAAAGGCGGGATCGATGTAATCAGGGCCGATCTTGGCCGAGGATACGGCGATTCCGGCCTTTTGCAGAGCGCGCAGCAGGGACAGGGTCACCACCGTCTTGCCGCTGCCCGATGATGGTGCGGCAATCACCAGAGCCCGGGCCAGCGCCCGGGAGCGGGCGTCTGCGCCCCCGCCCCTCACCGCCCTTCCATATCGGCAAGGGCGGCGGGCAGCCAGTCCAGGTATTCGTGCAAACCGACCACCTCGCCCAGCACCACGATAGCCGGCGGCTGCACACCCTCACGCCGGGCGGTTGCCGCCGCTTCGCCCAATGTCGTCACCACCACGCGCTGATCCGCCGTCGTCGCCGATGAAATGAAGGCGAGCCTTTCATCCGCCCCCCGCCCGGCACGCATCAGGCGGCTGCAGATCGCCTCGATATGTTTCATCGCCATATACATGACGATCACCGGCGCCCCGACAGCCAGCGCCCGCCAGTCGACCGAATCCGGCACCACCCCCATGGCATTGTGTCCGGTCAGGAAGGTTGCGGCGTGGTTGGTATCCCGATGCGTCAGCGGAATGCCCGCATAGGCCAGCCCGGCAATCCCCGCCGTCACCCCCGGCACAACGCGGAAGGGGATGCCTGCCTCCCTCAGCGCCAGGGCCTCCTCCCCGCCACGGCCGAACACGAAGGGATCGCCGCCCTTCAGACGCAGAACCCTTTTGCCCTCACGTGCCAGGGCAATCAGCCGGGCGCTGATGTCGGGTTGCTGAGCCGAGGGTTTGCCACCGCGCTTGCCCGCATATTCAAGGAGGCAGTCATCGCGCGCCAGCTTCAGAACATCCGGGCCGACAAGCGCGTCATAGACAACCGCGTCGGCCTGTTGCAGGGCGCGGACGCAATACAGCGTCAGCAGCCCCGGATCCCCCGGCCCGGCCCCGGCCAGCCACACCCAGCCGGGCTTCAGATCCTGCAGATTGAAAGGTGTATTCTCCATGATGGTTTTATACACAGCCCCAACCCCGGCGCCAATGCATTGCACCTGCTGGTCCTGCAGGCGCCAGCGGATTATAAAGAGGCATGAACGTGAACTCCCCTTCCCTGCGCCGTGGCTGGACCACCGGGGCCTGCGCCGCCGCTGCCGCCAAGGCTGCCTATGCCGCCCTGCGGGGCGGGGCGTTTCCCGATCCCGTCACCATCACCCTGCCCGGCGGCCAGAAGCCGGCCTTTGCCCTGGCCCGCACCCGGCGCGGTGCCGGTTACGCCATGGCCGGGGTGATCAAGGATGCGGGCGACGATCCCGATATCACCCATGGCGCGCTGATTCAGGCCACCCTGCGCCCGGGTGATCCCGGCGGCGGCATCCGTTTCATCGCCGGGGAAGGGGTCGGTACCGTCACTAAACCCGGCCTGCCGCTGGCCGTTGGCGAGGCGGCGATCAATCCGATGCCACGCAGGATGATCGCCAGCGCCATTGCCGATATCGCGGGGGATGAGGCCCTGCCCGACCTCACCGTCGAAATCGCCATTCCCGGTGGCGAGGAACTGGCCGCGCATACATGGAACCCCCGCCTTGGCATTCAGGGTGGCCTGTCGATTCTGGGTACCACCGGCATCGTCGTCCCCTTTTCCTGTGCCGCCTGGATCGCCTCTATCCACCGCGGGGTCGATGTCGCCCGCGCCACCGGCTGCAGCCGCCTTATCGCCTGCACCGGATCGACCAGCGAAGCCGCCATGCGCGCCATCATGGCAGATCCCCCGCAGGCCTGGATCGACATGGGCGATTTTGTCGGCGGATTGCTGAAATATCTGCGCCGCCATCCCGTGGAGAAGCTGATCCTCGCCGGAGGATTCGCCAAGATCTGCAAGCTGGCAGCAGGGCATATGGACCTGCATTCGGCGCGCAGCCAGGTGGATTTCGCCTTTCTCGGCGAACAGGCCCGCCAGGCGGGGCTGGATGAGAGCACCGCCACCGCGATCACGCGGGCCAATACAGCGCTGCAGGCCCTGACCATCGCCCGGGATGGTGAAAGCGCCCTGGCCCGGCGCATCGCCGCCCTCGCCCGCCAGCGGGTGAAGGAATTTCTGCAGAAAGCCCCCACCACCTGCGAGGTGTATATCGTCAGCCGCGACGGCCGGGTGATCGCGCATGTGTCCTGAACGCCAGTCACCGGCCATCACGCCCAGAATCCTGATCCTTGGCGGCACGGCGGAGGGCCGTGCCCTGTCATATCGCCTCGACGGCGATTACACGGTCATCTATTCTCTGGCGGGGCGAACCCGGCACCCCCTTTCCACCGCCGGACGGCTTGTCCGCGGCGGTTTTGGCGGCGTCAGCGGGCTTCATGCCTTCCTGCGGCGCGAGGGCATCGACGCCCTGATCGACGCCACCCACCCCTTTGCCGCGCGTATCAGCGCCGCCGCCGCCGAAGCCGCCGGGCAGGCGGCCATCCCCTGCCTCCATATCCGCCGCCCGGCATGGACGGTAAATCCCGATCACCGCGCCGCCGATTTCGCCGGGGCGGCAGCGGTTCTGACCCGCCTGTCCCCGAAGCGGCCGTTTCTGGCGCTGGGTCAGGCCCATCTTGCCCCTTTCGCCGAGATCATGCGGGACCGTTTCTGCCTGCTGCGCTTTGCCGATCCGCCCTCAGAACCAGTGGGGCTGAAGCGCTGTGCGATCGAAATTGCCCGCCCCCCCTTCGATGAAAGCCATGAAAGGTGCCTGCTGAAGGCTTACGACATCGATCTGCTGGTCGCCCGCAATGCCGGTGGCGATGCCGGCTATGCCAAGATCGCGGCGGCAAAGGCCCTTGCCGTTCCGCTGTTGCTGATCGACCGGCCGGCCCTGCCAGCAGGCGCGGAAACCGCTGCGACGGTGGCAGATGCCGAAACCTGGCTTCGCACCCGCCTTTGCTGAGGATGAAGGCTATTTATGGCGCAGGATATGCGCATGGGCCGGATCGTAAAGGGCGCTGTCACGAAAATCATGAGCCGCCAGCACTGGCCCGACCAGGATCAGTGCCGTGCGGGTGATCTTGTGCTCGCGCACCTTGGCGCGAATATCGGCCAGCGTGCCGCGCAGGATCACCTCATCGGGCCAGCTTGCCCGCACCACTACCGCCACGGGGCAGTCGGCGCCGTAATGAGGAATAAGAGCCGCCGTCACCTGACGCAGATTGCGTACCGACAGATGAATGGCCAGCGTCGCCCCCGAACGGCCGAGATTTTCCAGTTCCTCCCCCTTTGGCATGGCGGAGGATTTCATCGCCGTGCGCGTCAGAATCACCGTCTGGGCAATATCGGGCAGGGTCAGTTCCAGCCCCAGTCCGGGTCCGGCCAAGGGCTGATCGCGCATGAGCTGACCCACGTCATCCAGCAGCAGAGCGGGCGGGTCGAGCCGACGGTCGTGGCCCTCCCCCCGGGCCCAGCCCTCCCGCTCCACG
>CAYXDL010000224.1:0-4726 GCA_964463775.1 uncultured Hyphomicrobiales bacterium | reverse complement strand
CGGCAACCGCAAGGTTGAGATCTGGAACCCGGGCAAGGGGCATACCCAGGGGGATACCATCGCCTGGCTGCCGGATGAGAAGATCCTTTATGCGGGCGATCTGGTCGAATACGGTGCCACGCCCTATACGGGCGATGCTCATCTGACCGAGTGGCCGGCAACCCTGCAGGTTCTGCGCGATCTTAAACCCAACAAGCTGGTGCCCGGCCGCGGCGATGCCCTGCAGACGCCGGAACTGTGCGAAAAGGCCATGGCGGGTACCCAGGAATTCCTGACCGATCTGTTCAACTGTGCCAGGGAGGCCCGGGAAAAGGGCATGGATCTGAAGTCCTGCTACAGGATGGCGCGTGAACGCATGGATCCGAAATATGGTGACTGGGTGATCTATGATCACTGCATGCCTTTCGACGTTGCCCGGGCCTATGACGAGGCCGGCGGCATGACCCGCCCGCAGATCTGGACGGCTGAGCGCGACAAGGAAATGTGGTCGGCCCTGAACGACTGACAAAGGGGCAAACTGCAAGGGACGACCCTGAATCAGGAAAAAGAGAACCCTTCCACCGGCCGGTGGAAGGGTTCTTTATGTCCGGGGAGTGCGGATCCCGGACAGGCACCCCGAGAGCGGGGAGGTCAGTCACCCCGTGCGGCGATCTTCATTGCTTCCTCCAGCACCTCCATATCACCGATATGATTGGCCAGCAGCAGGATCAGCCGCGCATTGATGGCAGAGGATTCCTCATCCGATTTGTCGCGATGAATATCGATCAGTAATTCGTAGAAATCATCCGGTCGGGCAATATTGGGTTCGGTGTTCAGCTTCATGGCCTCATTCTCCATCAGCGGGCGGTGGCGCGGTCGACGGCCGCCTTGATCTTATCGGGGTCGAAGCCGCGCCAGCGTGCGGTGACGTACTGGTCGGGGCGGAACAGATAGGTCGTTCCCGGCCGCGCGTCATAGCGGGCGGCAAGCAGTCCCTTGGGATCGTCGATGTCCCGGCCGACGGCCAGCACGGTGCAGGGGATGCCCCCGGCGTCGATTTCCCGGATGTCGTTACCGGCATCGAAGGTCAGCGCCACGAAACGCCCGCCCAGCACATCCAGCAGCCAGCCATCCCTGCCATCGATGCGGATGGGGGCATCGGTGGCATTGGTGCCGGGGGCCATTTTCGCCGCGAATTCATCCTCGTCCGGGGTGTTGAGCGAGGACTGTGTATATGGCGTCGGCATCGACAGACGGCCGGAATTGACCAATGGCCGCGCGAAGGGGTATTTGCGTGCCAGTTGCAGCACCGCATTGCGGAAGGTGCGGCTGATCCGGCTTTTCGGCGTGATGAAGTCGGTGGAGCGGGTGGAGTTGAGCAGATTATCCGCGGCGGCGAAGACCCGTTCTTCGGAATAGCTGTCCAGCAACGCATCCGGGGCCTTGCCATCGATCACCAGTTTCAGCTTCCAGGCCAGATTGTCCACATCCTGCACGCCGGTATTGGCGCCGCGGGCACCGAAGGGGGATACCTGATGGGCGGAATCGCCGGCGAAGAATACCCGTCCCTTGCGGAAGGTGTCGAGCTGGCGGCAGGCGAACTGATAGACGGAAACCCATTCAAGCTCGAATTCCGTATCATCGCCGAGCATGGCTTTCAGGCGCGGGATGACCTTTTCCGGTTTTTTCTCTTCTTCCGGGTCGGCATCCCAGCCAAGCTGGAAATCGATGCGCCAGACGTCATCAGCCTGCTTGTGCAGCAGCACCGACTGATTGGGATGAAACGGCGGATCGAACCAGAACCAGCGTTCGGTCGGAAAATCGGCCTTCATCACCACATCGGCGATCAGGAAGCGGTCCTGGAAGAAACGGCCGGTGAATTCCATGCCCAGCATGTCGCGGATGGAGCTGTTGGCGCCGTCACAGGCGACGACCCAGTCAGCCTCGATACGGAAGACACCGTCGGGGGTCTTGACCTCCAGGGTCACGCAGTCCTCGCCGTTTTCAAGGTCGATGACCTTGTGCTTCCAGCGGATGTCGATCAGATCGCCGAAATCCTTCGCCCGCTCGATCATGTATTCCTCCAGATAATATTGCTGGAGGTTGATGAAGGCCGGCATCTTGTGGTCTTCCTCGGGAAGAAGGTCGAACTGATAGGCCAGATCGTTTTCGTGAAATACCTTGCCGATCTTCCAGACGATGCCTTTTTCGATCATCGGTTTCGCGCAGCCGAGCCTGTCCCAGATCTCAAGTGGGCGTTTGGCATAGCATACGGCGCGGGAGCCGACGCTGACGGTGTTGTTGTCATCCAGCACCAGGGTTTTGATACCATGAGCAGCGAAATCCAGCGCCGTGGTCAGGCCGATCGGGCCCGCGCCAATGACCACGGCCTGGAAACGGGGCGTTTCACCCGTTTTCTGCGCCTCCATCTGGATATAGGGGAATTCGGGAAATTCATGGGTTTTCAGCATGGTGGTACACCTTGTCTGGACCGCCGCCGCACGGTTGGCGCGGCGGCGTGGTGGACGTTAGGCTTGTGGCGAATAACGGCTGACGGTCTGGTCGATCGCGCCGAAGATGGAGCGGCCCTGCTCATCGAGCATCTCGATGCGGACCCGGTCACCGAACTTCATGAAATCGGTTTTCGGCTTGCCATGGGCGATGGTTTCAATCATGCGGATCTCGGCGATGCAGGAATAGCCCTTGCCGCCCTCGCTGATCGGTTTGCCGGGGCCGCCGTCCATCTTGTTTGACACGGTGCCCGATCCGACAATGGTGCCGGCCCCCAGCGGCCGGGTCTTTGCGGCATGGGCGACGATGGTCGGAAAATTGAAGGTCATGTCCACCCCGGCATCGGGCTCACCGAATTTCTCGCCGTTGAGATAGGAACGCAGCGGCAGGTGTACCTTGCCGTCGCGCCAGGCGCCGCCCAGCTCGTCAGGGGTGACGGCGACAGGTGAAAAGGCTGAAGAGGGTTTTGACTGGAAAAAGCCGAAACCCTTGGCCAGTTCGCCGGGTATGAGATTGCGCAGGGAGACATCGTTCACCAGCATGAACAGCCTGATGTGTTCCGCGCATTTTTCCGCCGGTGTACCCATGGGCACATCATCGGTGATGACGGCGATTTCCGCCTCGAAATCGATGCCCCAGGCCTCATCCTCAATCGGTATCTCGCCATGGGGCGGCAGAAAGGAATCGGAGCCGCCCTGATACATCAGCGGATCGGTCCAGAAACTTTCCGGCAGGGTGGCGCCACGGGCACGACGCACCAGTTCCACGTGATTGACATAGGCGGAACCATCCGCCCACTGATAGGCGCGCGGCAGCGGCGATGCCGTCTTTTCCTCCTCGAAGGGCAGGGCGGCATCATCACATTCACCGGCATTGAGCCTGTCATAAAGATCACGGAGTCTTGCTTCCGTCTCCGCCCAGTTATCCAGTGCATTCTGCAGGGTCGGGGCGATATCGCCGGCGGGAACGCATTGTTTCAGATCGCGCGAGACGACGACGAGCGCGCCATCGCGCCCGCCGGTATTCAGTGTTGCCAGTTTCATTTCGGATCCTCACCCATATGGCGGTTATTTTCCGCCCTTCCAGCTGTTGACATATCCTTCCCACTCAACGCCTTCGGGCAGGTCGTGCACATCCAGCATGTCGCGGGTGTCGACCATGACGGCGACTTCGTCGGTTTCCTTGCGGTCGTATTTCATCGCCGTTTCGTAAGCCTTCGGGTGCGGCCCGTGCGGGAAACCACAGGGATGGAAAGTCGACATACCGGGATGAATGTTGTCGCGGCTGAAGAACTGTCCCTTGTGGTAGAAAAGGAATTCCTCGTAATCGTCATTGGAATGATAATAGGGCAGCTTCAGCGCCCCGGGATCGGATTCGATCGGTCGCGGGCAGAAGGTGCAGATCACCACCCTGTTGGCCAGGAAGGTGGCATGTGCCGAGGGCGGTACATGATAACGGGCACTCATCAGCGGGCGGATATCACGCCAGTTCAGCTTGACCGGCGCCAGATTGCCGTGCCAGCCGATGGCATCCAGCGGGTTGAAGGGGAAGATCTGGCGGCTGATTTCGTTGCGGCGCTTGATCTCGATCGCCCATTCGTTTTCATCCTGCTGGTCGAGGAAGGCCTCGTCGATCTTCGGATGGTCGAGAATTGCCGGATCGAAGATCGCCTGATGGCCGACGATGGCCTTTTCCGGCAGCTTGTAGGAATCGTTCGTCGCCTCGATCATCAGAATGTCGGCATCACCGTCGCATTCGAGGCGCCAGGCCGTGCCGCGCGGGATGACGATATAATCGCCGTCGCGAAAATCCATATGCCCGTAATCGCAGTAGAAATGGCCGCTGCCGCTGTGCACGAACAGGCAATCGTCGCCATCGGCGTTGCGGGCGAGCTGATCCATCCTGCCTGAGGTCTTCCACATGCGCAGGCGCATGGCGGCATTGGAGAGAATGGTCGTTGCCTGCCAGGGGCTGTTGCTTCGCGTCTCAATCTTGTTGAGATCGAAGGCGCGCGGGCGCAAGGGCCCTTCGAAGCGGGTCCAGCCGGTTGGCGGATGTTTGTGGTGCAGCTGCGCCGCCGGGCCGAAGAAGCCCTCGCGGCCGATTTCCCGTTCATAGGTGCCTTCGGGCATGTCGCAATGGGCCTGCCGGCTGGCGGTTCCCTCCACCCACATGGGGGGTATCCAGTTTTTCATTTCCGCTCCTCCTCGCAGCGTGTTCGTGGACGCAATACCGG
>CAYXDL010000223.1:0-4764 GCA_964463775.1 uncultured Hyphomicrobiales bacterium | reverse complement strand
AAACTCTATCACAACGACACTCACGGGCATTTCGTCGATGTATCGCGGGAAACCCTTTCCTGTACCGTGCTCGGGAAATGGGAGGTGGGCACCCCCGTCAATCTCGAACGCGCCCTGAAAGTGGGGGACGAGCTGGGCGGGCATATTGTCACCGGCCATGTCGACGGGGTCGGCACGGTGCTGGAACGTCGCGGCGATGGCGACAGCATCCGCCTGACGATCTCCCTGCCCGGGGATCTGCCACGCTATGTCGCCCGCAAGGGCTCGGTTACCGTGGATGGCGTGTCGCTGACGGTCAATGGCGTGAGTGATGAGGCTTTTGACGTGAATATCATTCCGCACACGGCGGAACATACGACGCTCGGCAGACTTGCCGAAGGGGATGAGGTCAATCTGGAAATCGACATTCTCGCCCGCTATGTCGCGCGGATGCAACAGATGGAGAAGTGATGTCCTACAGTCAGTATCTGTCTTCGATCGAGGACATCATCGAGGATGCGCGCAATGGCCGCATGTTCATTCTGGTCGATGACGAGGACCGCGAAAACGAGGGGGATCTGGTCATTCCGGCCCAGATGGCGACGCCGGAGGCCGTCAATTTCATGGCCAAATACGGCCGTGGCCTGATCTGCCTGACCCTGACCGGGGAACGCATCCGTCAACTCGGCCTGCCGCTGATGGCCAAACATAACCGCGCCCGCCACGAAACCGCCTTCACCGTATCCATTGAGGCGGCGGAGGGGGTGTCGACCGGCATTTCCGCCCATGACCGCGCCCATACGATTCAGGTGGCGATCGATCCGACCAAGGGGGCGGGGGATATTGTCACGCCGGGTCATGTCTTTCCGCTGATGGCCCAGGATGGCGGTGTACTGCGCCGGGCCGGGCATACGGAGGCGGCGGTGGACATATCGCGCCTTGCCGGGCTGCATCCTTCGGGAGTGATCTGTGAAATCATGAATGATGACGGCAGCATGGCCCGGCTGCCGGATCTGGTGAAATTCGCCCAGTATCACAATCTCAAGATCGCCAAGATCGCCGATCTGATCCAGTATCGGCGCCGTTTCGACAATCTGATTGAAAAGACGTGCGAGGCCCCGCTGCAAACCCGTTTCGGCAGCGGCTTCCGCATCAGCGTCTATATCAATCAGATCGAATATGCCGAACATGTCGCCATCACCAAGGGCGATGTCGCCGGCGAGGAACCGGTACTGGTGCGCATGCATGCCTTCGATCTGCTGGAGGATGTGCTGGGCGTGGGTGAGCGCCATGCCGGCATTCTGGAGGCCGCCCTGCGCGAGATCGACAAGGAAGGTCGCGGCGCGGTGGTGCTGATCCGTGAACCGCGCCCCACGGCCCTGTCTGACCGCCTGAAATCCCTGGAGGATGAGAACGGCAATGGCGGACAGCTTCGTGATTACGGCATCGGGGCGCAGATTCTGCTCGACCTTGGTGTGCGCAACATGATCCTGCTTTCCAACAGCAAGAAAAACATTATCGGTCTGGACGGATATGGTTTATCTGTTGTCGGGCAAAGGCCCCTGAAAACCCTTTAACAAGACCCTGTAGCCGGGGACCGGCGGAAGCCGGTCCGGGCTGCCTCAGTACAATGCGGTGAAATCATGAGCAACGGTTCCAATCTGGACACCCCGAATATTCTGATCGTCGAGGCGCGTTTCTATGAGGACATCGCCGATGAACTGGTCCGTGGCGCGGAGGCGGAGCTTGATGCCGCTGGCGCCACATATGACCGGCTCGCGGTGCCGGGATGCCTGGAAATCCCGGCGGCCATCCGTTTTGCGGTCAAGGCGATGGATCTGGTCGGCGGGCGTCGCCGTTTCGACGGCTATGTCGCCCTGGGCTGTGTCATCCGTGGCGAAACCAGCCATTATGATATCGTTGCCGGGGAAAGCGCCCGTGGTCTCAGCCATCTGGCGCTGGAATATTGCCTGGCTATCGGCAATGGCATCCTTACGGTGGAGAACCGCGATCAGGCCTGGGCACGCGCCCGGGTTGACGAGAAAAACAAGGGAGCGGCGGCAGCGCGCGCCTGTCTCGACATGATCAGGGTCAAATCCCATTTCGGGTATTTTCCGCGCTGATGATGGGGGAAAAAATGCAGCATACGGGCCGTGAAGCCCGCAGCACCGCCCGCCTGAACGCCGTACAGGCGGCTTATCAGCTTTTGTCCGGGGATGCGCCGGTCACACGTGTGATCGACGAGTTCCTCAAATACCGGATCGGGCAGGAACAGGATGGTGTCGTTCTGGGCGAGGCGGATCAGGAACTGTTCGCCGATATTCTGCGCGGCATCGATACCCGTGGCGATGAGATCACTGCCATTCTCGATGACTACATGCCCGAGAACCGCCCTCTTGCCAGTCAGGAGAAGCTTCTTCAGGCCATTCTGCGTTGTGCGGTCTATGAGCTCCTGGCCCGCATCGACGTTCCCGCGGCCGTTGTCATCAATGAATATCTCGATGTGGCCCATGCCTTCTATGCCGGAACGGAGCCGCGTTTCGTCAATGGTGTGCTCGATCGGGCGGCCCGCCGCCTGCGTGCCGCCGAGATGAAGAAATAGCGGCTTGTCCGTAAGGTCATGGCCAGCGGTGAATTCGATCTGATTGAGCGTTTCTTCGCGCCGCTCGCCGCGCCGGAAGGGCTGGCCCTTGGCGATGATGCCGCGGTTTTCACGCCGCCACCCGCACATCAGCTTGTGGTGACCAGTGACTGCATGGTGTCGGGGGTGCATTTCCTGCCCTCCGATCCGCCCGGCAGCATCGGCGTCAAAATTCTTGCGGTCAATCTGTCGGATCTGGCGGCGATGGGGGCGGCGCCCCTTGGCTATACCCTTGCCCTGGCCCTGCCGGAGACTATCGGTGATGACTGGCTGGCGGATTTCGCCGCCGGGCTTGGAAGAGCGCAGCAGCAGGGCGGAATCGGGCTGTTCGGTGGCGACACCATTTCGACACCGGGTCCCCTGTCACTGACGGTCACGGCTTTCGGCAGCATTGCCGGGGGCATGGCCCTGCGCCGGAATGGTGCGGCGGCGGGCGATCTGATCTGTGTTTCCGGCACCCTGGGCGATGCCGCGCTGGGGCTTTATCTGCTCCGCCATGAGGGGCAGGCGCTGAGCCCCGAAGACCGCGCCTTTCTGAGCAAACGGTACCGGGAACCATCCCCGCGCAATGCCCTGGGTACGGCCCTGTGCGGGGTGGCCCATGCTTGTGCTGATATCTCGGACGGGCTGTTCGCCGATCTTGGCCATATCTGCAGGCGTTCCGGCCTGGGGGCGGAGGTGGATCTGCCCGCCCTGCCGCGTTCGGCCGCCTTTATCCGTTCTGTGGCGGCCTGCGGTCTGCGTGAACTGGATTTCATCGCTGCCGGGGATGATTATGAACTGCTTTTCACCCTGCCGCCATCGCGCCGGGATGAGGTGACGGCACTGGCCCGGCGGGGTGGGGTGGACATTACCGTCATCGGGCGGATGAGTGCGATGGCGGGTATCCGTGCCCGGGATGCGGACGGGCAGCTGCTTGACAGCCTGCCGGCAGGTTGGGTGCATCGTTAGGCCCAGGCCGCTTTTGGTGCGGCTGTTCTACCAGCTCCCCGAAGCGCCGCCGGCGCCTCCGTCATTTCCTTCGCGCTGCTCACGTTCCCGCGGATCGGCTTCGGCGTTTTCGCGCCCGCTATCCCCACCCGCTGCCCCGGCGGTTGCAGGCGCATTCATGCGGTTTTCCCGACGGCGGCGGTGCCTGCGCCGCTGCACGACATAGAACAGGGCGAAGGCGCCGAGAATGAGAAATGGTATGAACCCCGAATATCCGGCCAGGCTGTCCTTGCCGATCACGCCTGCCAGGGCCGACAGCCCGTCCCGGAGGCCGCCGGAATAATCACCCTCGGCAAAGGCGGGCAGAAGCTGCGTTTCCAGTATCCGCCGGGCCTGATCGTCACTGACGACATGGCGGGCGGCGCCATAGATATCGATGCGGGCCCGGCGCTGATCCGGAGCGAGAAGGATCATGATCAGTGCCGGACGGTCGGTAATGTTCCAGTCGCGCCGCAGGCGTTCGGCCCATGCTTCGAGGTCGGTCCTGCCCGGATCCTTCAGCGCGATGATGAAGAACGGAAACCCGGCGTCGCGTTCCATTTCCTTCAGAACGGCGCCCAGGCTTTCCCGCTCTCCGGGGCTGAACAGCGATGCCCGGTCATCGATGCCATCGGCGGGGGCGGCGGCCTGAAGGGGCAGCGGCAGCAGCAGAAACAGTGCTCCGAGCAAACACAGCAGGCGGTATTTGATGTTTATTTTCATGATGCCCTATTGTAGAAGCTGAGGAAGCCAGTCCTCCGGCAAGACAGCCGACAGGGTATGCGCAACCGGCCCAGGTGATCAATCCCGATCGTCAGGGCGGCCGGAATCTCTGAACGGAAAACCGGACAAGCCCGCAACACAAGGTGATAAACGTGGCCAATCAGCACAGGAAAATCAAAGTCGGTATTCTTGGCGCCAGCGGTTATACGGGGGCGGAGCTGGTCCGCATTCTGCTGCGTCATCCAGATGTCGAAATCGCCTTCCTGACGGCAGAACGGCATGCCGGGCAGCCGCTGGGCAAGGTTTTTCCCCATCTTGCCGGCTATGATCTGCCGGTGCTGATGCATATCGACGAGGTCGAATGGCCGGGCGTTGATGTCGATTGCGTTTTCTGTGCCCTGCCGCATGGCACGACGCAGGAAATCGTGCGCGGGCTTTTGCATGCCACCGGC
>CAYXDL010000222.1:0-4785 GCA_964463775.1 uncultured Hyphomicrobiales bacterium | reverse complement strand
ATGAGGCCGGATATGGGGAGCGCGCCGATCTGCCGGGCGGGTTGCGTGCGGCCCTGCTGGCGCTGACCGCCTGGCATTATCAGAATCGTGGTGATCAGGATGCTGCCGGTTCCGCAAGGGCGGATATGGCGCTGGAGCTTCTGGCCCCATACCGTCGTCTGCTTCTCTGATCCCCTGATTGCGGGGGCATGCCCCGCCTGCTGTTGGCGCCGGCGGGAGCCGTTATTGTCAGCCGAGGCTGATCCGGCTGTTCTTGCGGGTGGCGGTGCCGGTGATCCTGCTCATGAAGGCGAGCAGGAACAGCCCGAATGCCACCAGGGCAAGATTGGCGGGTTCGCCAACCGAGGCGGGAATGCCGCCAGGCGGGGTGTTGGTGACGATGCCGTAGAATTCGAAGGAGCCGACCTCGGTCTGGAATTTGACACCGAAATTATCCAGAGCCAGAGCAGAGCCGAAATTGGTACTGGTCAGGGTCAGGGTCAGATTGTCGGTTTCCCCCTGGCCCAGGCCCTTGTTTCCGGCCCCGGCGCAGTTGTTGCCGACATAAAGGCAGATCTCCGTGTCATTCAGCGAAGGCACGCTGGCAAAAGCGGCATGAATGAAATCATTGCCGCCATTGACGCTGACCCCACCGGCGGAGGGGTCGGTGGAGAAGCCGAGCGCGGTCAGATCCAGCCTGTCCGTCGAGGCCGGGGTGTAGAAGCTGTTGTTGCTGATGGTAACGGCAAAATCGATGGCCGTGCTCGAAAAGGCGGTGACCGTGAAGGTGGCGGCGGCATTCAGCGTCAGCCCCGCGGTGGGGGTGCTGTTGAATGCGACGCTGAAATTATCGCCGATGGCGGACACGGTTGTGGCCCGCGCGTCTTCGGCCGTCACAAAGCTGGTGAACAAGGCAGCCGACAGGACAATGCCGGGCAAAGCCCGCTTCACGTTTTTTTTCAGATTCTGCAAGGAAAATGCCATCAGCCCGCCCTCATGATTTTTATTTCTGCTCAGATGCCAAGCAATCCGTGTGCCAGAATCATAAACGACTGTTTCTTAAGATAAAAATAATTCAACAACCATTCCCGTTGTTGAATATGTAAAAAAATCCGACACTTTTGGGCCGCTATCCGGCGGTGCGCTTCAAAGGAAAAAAACATGCATAAGGCAACAATGCCCATCGGGGCGTTGCGCCACCGGCTTGTGCCGGAAGCGGCGCTGAAAACGGATGACGGCGCAGGCGGGGCGCTGGTTGTGGTCAACACCATGACGGCGGTCTGGGGCCGGATCCGGCCGCTGCACCCGCCCCGGCGTGGCTGGGCGGATGGCGATGCCCGCATCACCCATGAGATTGTTCTGCGCCAGTCCGCCATTCCCGGCAATGGCGGCGATGTCATCGCTTTTCGTGACGGGGCGCGGCGGTTTCGCGTTCTTGGCCGCGCGGAGGATGAAACCGGCCGCTGGCACATTTTCCTGACGGAGCTTCAGCCATGATACGACACCATGAACCTGCAGATATGCGGGCTCTCATCGCCCTTGCCGAAGAGGGCGCGGAAACGATGCTGGAAAAGGCCGGGGAGGCTATCGCCGCGGCAATCCGTTCCCGTCTTGATGATCCGGCAATAGCGCCGGTCAGCTGCAGCGGCGCGCTGGCGGGCAGCATCGCCACAGCCGTTTCGGGCCGGGGCGTGCGTATCCGCGCCGGTGGCCCTGGCGCCCCTTATGCACCGATCGTTGAGCTGGGCGGGATGGGCCGGAAAGCCGCGCCCTTTCTGCGCCCCATCCTGCGGGAGCGGGAGGCGGCGCTGAGGGAATATCTGGTCGCGGCGCTGAGGCATGCCCTGCGCCGGCGCTCGCGCATGCCGGGCGGGAGGGCGGTATGAGCGCGTCACCCTCCCACGATCTGCAACGGGCCATCTATCAGCTGCTGGCCGCCGATCCGGCGCTGCTGGGTGAGGGGGCGGTGATTTACGATCACCCGCCCGGTGATGCTTCCCTGCCCCTGATCCTGCTCGGGGCGGATCGGGTGCGCGATGCCTCGGACAAGACGATGCGCGGCTGGCTGCACGATCTGGGCATCGAGGTTTTCACCGCCTATCAGGGCCATGGCCAGGCCAAACGGTTGCTGGCGATGATAGAGGCGGCACTCGATGGCGCGGTGCTGGGGCTGAATGGTGCCGGGGTGTTGTGGCTGCGCTTTCAGGCGGCGGAAACCTTCATGGGCGCTGACGATCCGGGGATGCGCGGACGCATGCGCCTGCAGGCACGCACCGTGGCGTTTGATTAGATTTTTTCCGGCAATCCGGGCATTCATCGATAAAGGAGAGAGAGCATGGCCTATGCAGGCGAGGCATTCATCGTGCAGATCGGCGATGGCGCCGATCCGGAAACCTTTACCACCATCGGCGGGTTGCGGGCCAACGGGCTGAAGCTGACTGCCGAGGCGATCGACATCAGCGACAAGAGCGGTCAGGGCTGGACGGCCGCCATGGCCGGGTTGCGGCGGCTGGGTGTCGATGCCTCCGGCATCATGGGGGATACTCCGGCCCTTGACCGTCTGCGCCAGGTGGCGCGACAGCGGCTGACGGCCAATTTCCGCATTCTCAATGCCAAAGGGGACCGCTGGGAAGGGGCGTTCATCGTCACCCGCTGGGAGGAAAACGGCGATTACAATGGCGAGCACGCCTATACGTTTTCATTGGAAAACGCCGCCGCCCCGGTCTTCGTGGCGGCATGAGGAGCAAGGCAGACATGGCGAACGGACAGCGGGGCGAAATTTCCCTGACGCTGGGGGGTACGCGTTATGCGCTGGTCCCCAGCTTCCGCCATCTGGCCGAGATCGAGGACCGCCTCGGCGAAGGGCTGATCCCCCTTGCCCGCCGTCTGGCCGAGGGGCGGGTCCGGGCGCGGGAGGTTGTAACGATCCTGCATTGTGCCCTTGAGTGGGCCGGTGATCGCGGCGGGCAGGGCGATCCGCTGCCGGAAGAAGACGATCTGGCAGCGGTCCTGATCGCGGAATACGGCCTGGCCCGGATGCTGGAGCTGGCATCACGGCTTCTGGCGGCCTTTCTGGGCGAGGATGCGGCGGGGGAGGGCCCTGTTCCGGAAAAAAAGTCGCGCCCGGGGCGGAAACCCCGTGGCGGCGGTTGATGGCGGCAGGTTTGCGTGCCGGGATCGCCACCCCTGTTTTCTGGTCTCTGACGCCTGCGGAATACAGCCTCTGGCTGGAAACGGCCTTTCCGGATGCGCCTGACGGTGGCCTGGCCGATGATCCGGCGACGCTGAAGGCATTGATGGAAAATGGTTTTGATGAGTGAGGTGCGATCATGCTGATCGATACGGTAAGCATCGGCATCGATGTCGATATGGCACCAATGCTGCGTGGGCTGAAGCGGGCGGAAGCGGCGCTGAGGCAATCCACGGCCCGCATGTCGGCATCCGCCATACCCGGCGGAAACGCCGCGCATGAAAAGCTGCAGTCGGCCTTGCCGGTGTTTGGCGCGGTGGAACGCGCCGGGGGGCGTGTGCAGGCGATCCTGCGCGACAGCCTGCCCGCCTCGCTACGGGCACTGGGGCAGGGTTTCGGCGCCCTGAAACGGGTGGCCCTCGATGCTCTGGCCCGTATCGCCGATGCGTTGTTCGATATGGTGCTGCCAGGGGCGGGCAGCCTTGCCGGCGGCGGTGCAATGGCGGGGCTTGGCCGGATATTGCCGTCATTGGGCGGCATGCTGATCGGGCGTCTGTTCGATGCGCTGCCCCGCTTCGCCGGTGGCGGCTCGGTGTTTCCCGGCCGTCCGGCGCTGGTGGGCGAGCGGGGGCCGGAAGTGCTGCTGCCGCGTCAAAGCGCATCGGTGGTGCCTCTTGGTGCCCTGTCCGCGCCAATGCCTGCCATCACCGTCCGGCAGACGATCAACATCACCACCGGAGTGCAGCAGACGGTGCGCGCCGAGATACAGTCGATGTTGCCGCAGATCAAGGCGGAGACGGTTTCAGCCGTCGCCGATGCCTCGCGCCGGGGCGGGCGGCTGGCGGGCTATATCGGATCGGGGGCGAAGCGATGAGCATCACCTATCCCCTGACCCTGCCCGCATCGCCCGGCATCGCCACCGCCCGTTTCGGGCTTGAGGTGCCGGTGGCGGTGCATGAGAGCCCGCTGTCCGGGGTGGAACAGGTACTGGAACGCCCGGGTGCCCGCTGGGTGGGTGAAATCACCCTGCCGCCGATGCCGCGTGCGCAGGCGGCATCATGGACGGCCTTTCTGGCGGCCCTGCGCGGCAGCTACGGCACCTTCATGTTCGGCGATCCCGATGCCGCGGCGCCGCGGGGCAGTATTGCCGGGGCGGTGACCGCCGATGGCGCGGCCGGTGCGCGGGCGGTGACCCTGACGGGCGCGACGGGTACCTTGCTGGCAGGGGATTACATTCAGATCGGCAGCGGGTTGTCGGCCCGCCTGCACATGGTGATGCAGGACTGGGATGCAGCCGTGGGCGGTACGGTGGCCATCGAGCCACCCCTGCGTCTGGCGGCCAGTGCGGCCCTGCTGGTCTGGCAGAATCCGGCCGGGCCGTTCCGCCTGGCGGCCAGTGAGGTGAGCTGGAATACGGACGTGCTGTCGCTTTACGGCATCACCCTGGCAATCAGGGAGGCATTGAACCCATAAAACGCCACGTCTGATAAGTGGAAGGATGTTATTCTCTCTTCAGCGACGGAAATGGGGATTCATCCTGTCGATCCGCAGGCGGAGAGAAAGGCCCTCTTCTTCGTCATCATCGTCGTCGTCGTGATAAAACAATTGCAATGCGA
>CAYXDL010000221.1:0-4789 GCA_964463775.1 uncultured Hyphomicrobiales bacterium | reverse complement strand
ATGGGCGCTGCTGGTGGCGGTGCCGCTGCTGCTGTTGTCCGTGCTGGGCATCTATGATCTCGTGCAGCGGCGTCACAGTCTGTTGCGCAATTATCCGATCCTGGCCCATATGCGCTGGCTGTTCGAAGGCATCCGTCCGGAAATCCGCCAATATCTGATGGAGGGCGACGGCGATGCCGTTCCCTTCACCCGCGAGCAGCGCAGCCTGGTCTATCAGCGCGCCAAAGAGGAGGCGCAGGCCCTGCCTTTCGGTACGCAGCGCGATGTCTATTCCCCTGAATTTGAATGGTTTCCCCATTCGATGGTGCCTTGCGCAGCGGCGGCGCATGATTACCGGATCACAGTGGGCGGGCCCCAATGCAGTCAACCCTATTCCCTGTCATTGCTGAATATTTCGGCAATGAGCTTCGGGGCCCTGAGTGCCAATGCCATTCTGGCGCTGAACAAGGGGGCGGCGATGGGCGGCTTTGCCCATGACACGGGTGAGGGAAGCATTTCACGCTATCACCGCCGCCACGGCGGTGATCTGATCTGGGAAATCGGTTCGGGTTATTTCGGCTGCCGCAATGACGATGGCAGCTTCAGCCCGGAACGTTTTGCCGAAAGAGCGCGGGACCCTCAGGTGAAGATGATAGAAATCAAGCTCTCCCAGGGGGCGAAGCCCGGGCATGGCGGGGTGCTTCCGGGGGCCAAGGTAACGCCTGAAATCGCCGAGGCGCGCGGTGTTCCCGTGGGAAAAACCTGCATCTCGCCTGCGGCGCATACGGCCTTTTCCACCCCTGTGGAGCTGATGGGCTTTATCGGGCGGCTGCGTGAGCTTTCAGGCGGCAAGCCTGTCGGGTTCAAGCTGTGCATCGGCCATTACCGGGAGTTCATGGCAATTGTGAAGGCGATGCGCGAAACCGGCATTCTGGCCGATTTCATCGTTGTCGACGGCAAGGAGGGCGGCACCGGTTCCGCGCCGCCGGAATTTTCGAACAGTCTGGGCACACCACTGCGTGAAGGATTGAGCTTCGTTCACAATGCCCTGACCGGTGCGGGGCTGCGCGGCGACATCCGCATCGGCGCCAGCGGAAAAATCATTTCCGGTGCCGATATGGCCGCCGCACTTGCCCTGGGGGCGGACTGGTGCAATTCGGCGCGCGGCTTCATGTTCACCCTCGGTTGCATTCAGGCCCGTTCCTGCCATAACAACCGCTGCCCCACAGGCGTGGCGACCCAGGATCCCTTGCGGCAGCGGGCCCTGGTACCGGAAGACAAGGCCCGCCGCGTTGCCAGTTTCCATCGTAACACCCTGAAGGCTTTTGGCGAACTTCTCGGCGCGCTGGGGCTGCAGGACCCCCATGAACTGACGCCGCATCATCTGATACTGCGCGGCGGGGACCGCCGCGCGGTGGAGGCCTGGCAATACTACCCCTCCATCGCCCCCGGTGCCTTGCTGGAGGATGATGGTCATCTTCTGCCCGAAGAGGATGATCCGATCCGCCGGGCCTGGGCCTTGGCCCGCGCCGATTCCTTTTCCCCGCGCCTGTCCTGAGAAACCGCCATTACATATTCATTGTTCCTGCCGGTAGCCGGTAGTCGGTAGCCGGTAGCCGGTATCGGGGGCGGTTCCCGGCCGGGTGGCGAAAAACTGCCACAGGGCAGAACAGCCCGGCGCATCGATGCGGAACGCCCGCAAGGGGGAGGGGGCGATTCTGACAAGGATATGTGCTGTTCAGATGGCGCGTAAATGAAACTGGCGCGTAAATGAAACGGGCCGCGGCAATCCGCGGCCCGCCCTTCGGTCTTGTTCGGCCCGATTGTTCAGCCGCGCCGCCACCAGCCGCGTTTCTTCGGCTTCGGCTTCTCTTCCGCCGCGGGGGCGGGTGCTGTGGTATCCACGGCCTGTTCGCCCGTACTCTCCACCGCTGCGGGGGTGTCAGGAACAGCCTCGTCACCCGCAGGGGGTTCGGCAATCACCGCGGCCTCCGCCTGTGCCGTTTCGGCGGCCGGTTCCTGCGTCATGGCCGGGATGGTGCTGTCGCCGGTTTCGGGCAGGCTGGCGGCCACGTTTTCGGAGGGGCTGTCCTTGGCGGACACCTCCCCGGACGGCGTTTCCATGGCCGGGACATTGCCGGCGGATATGTCTGCCGCCGGGGGCGGCGGGGGAATATCCAGCGGAGCCATGGCCGCGATGGGACGGGGTTCCGCAGCGGTTTCGCCCGGTTCAGGGGTGGGCGATGTCTGTTCATTCGTCACGGGGGATGCCTCGGTGGCGGGGGATGCCGCTTCCTCCGTCATTGCGGTATCGGCGGCAGGCTTGCGGCTGCGCCGCCGTCTCGGCCGTTTTCTGGGCGCGGGTTCGTCCCTTCCGCCATTTTCTCCGCCATCGCCGGTTTCCTGCGGGTGCTCTTCCTCATTGGCGGCGGTCACCTCTGCAGGCGTGTCGCTGCTGGCGGAGGAATTGTCCGCCGGCATGCCACTTTCCGCATCGTCGGTTCCGGCCGGAAGGGCGGGGGCGGCGGAGGACATATCGTCACCGGCTTCATCCGTGGCTGCGGCGCTCTCCGCATCCTCGCGGGGTTTGCGCCGGCGCGAGCCGCGGCGGCTGCGGCGGCTTCGCTTGCGCGGTTCCGCACCCTCTTCGCTCTGTGTCTCCTCCGCCCCGGTGGTTTCGGCAGAGGATTCACTCACTTCCCCGCTGCCTTCACCTTCGCCATCACCCGTCAGGGCATTGTCCTGCGGGGTATCCTGTGCCTGCACCTGCTGGTCATCGGATTTCTTGCGGCGGCGGCCGCGGCGGCGGCGTTTCTTCCTGCTGCCTTCTTCGTTCGCGGGCGGGGTTTCCTCTTCCTGCGCATCATCGGGCGCGCCGCTTTGAACGGCGGTGCTGACGGCGACATCGCCCGAGGCCGGGGCCTTGCGTTCAAGGCGGTAGTTCGGCGGGATCAGGCTGTCATCGCTTTCGATGAACAGGCGGAAACCGTAGCGCTGCTCGATTTCGCCGAGGACGGCGCGCTTCTTGTTCAGGATATACAGCGCTACGGCGGTGGGCACGTGGACGGTGATTTCCTCCGAACGCTCGCGGATGCCTTCCTCCTCGATCGCACGCAGCACATGCAGGGCGGTCGAATCGGTCGAGCGGATGATGCCGCTGCCATTGCAGGCCGGGCATTTTTCGGTGCTGATTTCCAGCACGCTGGGACGCAGGCGCTGACGCGACATTTCCAGCAGGCCGAAGCCGGATATCCGGCCGACCTGGATACGCGCGCGGTCGCCGCGCAGCGCTTCCTTCAGCCTGCGCTCGACGGCGCGGTTGTTGCGGTTTTCGTCCATATCGATGAAATCGATGACGATCAGCCCGGCCAGATCGCGCAGGCGAAGCTGGCGCGCCACTTCCTCCGCCGCTTCCAGATTGGTTTTGTAGGCCGTTTCCTCGATATTGTGTTCCTTGGTGGAACGGCCGGAATTGACGTCGATCGCCACCAGCGCCTCGGTCTGGTTGATGACGATGTAACCGCCGGAGGGAAGCGTCACTTCCGGGTTGTACATGGTGTCAAGTTGCTGCTCCACCTGATAGCGGTGGAACAGGGGGATGCGGTCCTTGTAGCGCTGTACTTTCTTGGCATGGGAGGGCATCAGCTTTTTCATGAAATCCTTGGCGGTGCGGTAGCCTTCCTCGCCCTCAACCAGGATTTCGGAAATGTCCTTGTTGTAGAGATCGCGGATGGCCCGCTTGATCAGGCTGGCCTCTTCATAGACCAGCGCCGGGGCGACGGATTCCAAAGTCAGCTTGCGGATTTCATCCCATTGGCGCAGCAGGAATTCGAAATCACGCTTGATCTCGGTCTTGGTGCGCTTCATGCCCGCCGTACGCAGGATGACGCCGATTCCCTCGGGGAGATCGAGATCGTTGACAATGGCGCGCAGGCGCTTGCGGTCGGCCGGGTTGGTGATCTTGCGGCTGATGCCGCCGCCACGGGCCGTATTGGGCATGAGAACGGCATAGCGTCCGGCCAGCGACAGATAGGTTGTCAGGGCCGCGCCCTTGTTGCCGCGCTCTTCCTTGACCACCTGGACCAGCAGAATCTGGCGGCGTTTGATAACTTCCTGGATCTTGTAACGGCGCTGGCGCGGGGCGCGTCGGGGCGGCAGTTCCTCCAGCTCGTCTTCCTCGCCGGCATTGTCGATGATCTCGACTTCCTCGCCGTCCTCATCCGTTTGTGCCGTCTCCTCGCCGGAGGCGCTTTTCGCTTCAGCCTCGGCCTCGGCCTCGGCTTCCTCCTCGTCGCTCAGGGTCGCGGCTTCGGCCTCTTCCCTGAGCAGGGCCTCGCGGTCCTCGATCGGGATCTGATAGTAATCGGGATGGATTTCGCTGAAAGCGAGAAAGCCGTGCCGGTTGCCGCCGTATTCGACGAATGCCGCCTGCAGCGAGGGTTCGACCCGGGTGACCTTCGCCAGATATATATTGCCTTTCAGAGGCCGCTTGCTCGCGGTTTCGAAATCAAACTCTTCTAGACGGTTCCCTTTGATGGCGACAACCCGGACTTCCTCCGGATGTGCCGCGTCGATAAGCATACGCGTTGCCATAGAATCTTTCCTTGACGCCCTGGCAGGTGGCCTCCGGCTTGCCGCGAAGACGGAAATCATCCTCGCGGACCGGCAGCCCCGCTGCTGGCGTGTGATGTGGTGGGTAGGAGTGGAATGGCGACAGGACCGGACAGGGGGCAAGCCCTGCGCCGGTTGCTGGTTTCCGCTCGGTAATCCGGAGAGAACGTCTCGTTGCGTTCAGGCGGAAATGTCGCCG
>CAYXDL010000220.1:0-4790 GCA_964463775.1 uncultured Hyphomicrobiales bacterium | reverse complement strand
GCCCTAGCCTAAGGGTGGAGAGACCACATCCCCTGCAAGACGGGCATAGAGCAGATGGTCCTGCCACACGCCATTGATGCGCAGATAGCCGCGGCCAAGCCCCTCATGACGGAAACCGCAGGCTTCGAGCACCCGGCGACTGGCCGTATTGGCAGGCAGGCAGGCCGCCTCCAGCCGGTGCAGCCCCTGTTCCGCAAAGGCCCATTCGGCCAGAACCGAAAGAGCCTCGCGCATATAGCCCTTGCCCGTATGATGCACGCCAAGCCAGTAACCGATCATCCCGCTCTGGGCGACACCACGGCGGATATTGGACAGGGTGATTCCCCCCAGCAGCGTCTGTGAACCGGCTTCGAATATGAAGAAGGCATAGCCGATGCCCTCCCTCATTTCCCGCTGATAGGCCCGCAGACGGCGACGGAAGGCGGCGCGTGTCAGGGCATCGGCCGGCCAGCGTGGTTCCCATGGCACCAGATGATCGCGGCTTTCCGCCCGCAGCCGCGCCCATTCCTGCCAGTCACCCTGATCGGGGATACGCAGCAGCAGCCGTCTGCCACGCAAAGGGGACGGTGCATTCGACGGGCTGAACAATTCGAAAGCCATTCTTACCCCTTCCCGAGATTACGGCATCTCATCTACCGCATTGGCACATCAGTGGATCAGGGTTTCAACCTTGCCGCAACCGAGGAACGGCTTTCAAGCATTTCCAGTTCGCCGACCGCCGCAAGCGCCGCCTCTCCCGCCTGCAGAAGCCGGGCCATCACCCGGCGCAGATCCCCGGCCCTGACCGCATCGAGCGCGGCGGTGATTTCCCCGATACTGCGCGGACGCCCCCAGATCATCACCTGCCGGGCCAGTTGCTCAACCCGCGAGGAGGAGCTTTCCAGCGACATCAGCAGCGATGCCTTCAGCTGCGCCCGGGCCCGGCCGGTCTCCTCTTCATCGATTTCCGCCGCCGCCCTGTGCAGTTCATCACACAGGACCGGCAGCATTTCGCTCAACTGCTCCGGCGCCGTGCCGGCATAGAAGCAGAGAGTGCCGCAATCACGATAGGATGTGGCATAGGCATAGACGGAATAGGCCAGCCCGCGCTTTTCCCTGATCTCCTGAAACAGGCGCGACGACATCCCCCCGCCCAGTACCGACGCCAATATCTGACAGGCATGAAAATCGGCATCGTCATAGGAAACACCGGGCAGGGCCAGGGTTACATGAGCCTGTTCCAGAGGGCGCTGATCGCGATGTTCACGCGGATCGTAACGCGCCGGCATCACCATCCGGGGCACTTCCGGTTTGCCGGCGGGAAAAAGCTCCGCGGCCCGCTCACACAAGGCATCATGATCGACCGCCCCTGCCGCCGCTAGCACCATGGTCGTGCTGTGGTAATGACGGGCCGTGTAGCGGCGCAGGTCCTCCGCCCCGAACGCCTGCACCCTCTCCGCCGGTCCGAGGATGGAACGCCCCAGCGGCTGGCCGGGAAAGCAGGCCTCCTGCAGGTGATCGAAGACGATGTCGTCAGGGGTATCGTGCGCCTGGGCGATTTCCTGAACCACCACATCCCGCTCACGGCGCAGTTCCTCCTCATCGAAGGTCGAATGAAACAGGATATCGGCCAGAATATCGATGGCCAGCGGCACATCCTCTTTCAGCACGCGCGCGTAATAGGCTGTCGTCTCCCGCCCCGTATAGGCATTGAGCTGCCCGCCGACACGCTCGACCTCCTCGGCGATCCGGCGGGCATCTCGCCGCTCCGTACCTTTGAAGGCCATGTGCTCCAGCAGATGGGACAGGCCGTTTTCGCTTTCCGCCTCATGACGGGCACCGGCCTCGACCCAGACCCCGACGGTGGCGCTGGCCAGCCCCGGCATGGCATCGGTCACGACCCTGAGGCCGTTTTCCAGAACGCTCTGGCGCACGGTCATGTGTAATATCCCCGCCTCAGATCCCTGCTCCAAATTCAGCGGACAATGCGCGCCCTTTCACGAACATAGCGCTTCACGATCTCCGGATCATTGTCCAGAACATCGTATCTCTCGGGCCGTCCCATGAGATCCGAAAGATGTTCCGGCAGGGGCGGGCGGATGCCGGAGGCCTTCTCCACCGCATCGGCAAATTTGGCCGGATGCGCGGTTGCCAGCGAGATCACCGCCACATCCTCATCGAGCGCCATTTGACGCGCCGCCGCCAGACCGACAGCGGAATGCGGATCGACCACCCCGCCGTGATCACGGGCACAACGGGCGATTTCAGCGAGGGTTTCCTCCTCATCGACACGGCGGGCATCGAACAGTTCCCGCAGCCGCGCCATTGCCGCATCATCAATATCGAAGGCACCACTTTGCGCAAGACTGTTCATCATCGCCGACACCGCCCCGGCATCGCCGTCATGCATTTCAAAAAGCAGGCGTTCGAAATTGGAGCTGACCTGAATGTCCATGCTGGGGCTGATTGTCGCCATGACATCCCGGCATTCATAGCGCCCGGTGGCCACCATCCGCGCCAGAATGTCGTTGCGGTTCGTCGCCACCATCAGCCTTTCGACCGACAGCCCCATCCTGTGCGCGGCATAGCCGGCGAACACATCGCCGAAATTGCCCGTCGGCACCGAAAACGCCACCCGCCGCCCCGGCGCGCCCAGAGACAGGGCGCTGTGGACGTAATAGACGATCTGGGCCATGATCCGCGCCCAGTTGATCGAATTGATCGCCGCCAGCGCCAGATCCTTACGGAACGCCGTATCGTTGAACATCGCCTTCACCAGGGCCTGGCAGTCATCGAAACTGCCTTCGATGGCAATGTTATGGACATTGGCATCCATGACCGTGGTCATCTGGCGGCGCTGCACCTCCGACACCCGCCCATGGGGATGCAGGATGAAGATATCCACCGCATCCAGACCACGGCAACCGGCGATTGCCGCCGATCCCGTGTCTCCGGAAGTCGCGCCGATAATCGTCGCCCGGGCGCCCCGCGCGCTCAGCACATGATCGAACAGCCGCCCCAGCAGTTGCAGGGCGACATCCTTGAAGGCCAGCGTCGGCCCGTGAAACAGCTCCAGCAGCCACAGGCCACTGTCCATCTGACGCAGCGGTGTCCGGGCGCGATGGAAGAAACTGTCATAGGCGGTATCGATCAGCGCACGGAAATCGTCAGGGGCGATACTGTCCCCGACAAAGGGCTGCATGATGGTAAAGGCCACATCCTCATAGGGCTTTCCGGCCAGGGCACGCAGATCGTCCGCGGTGAACTGCGGCCATTCATCGGGCAGATACAGGCCGCCGTCGGGACTCAGCCCTGCCAGCAGAACGTCATCGAAGGCAAGCCTGCCGCCATTTCCTCTGGTACTGATATAATCCATGGATTGTCCTTCCGCCTTCAGGCACTGCCATAGCGTTCAAGCAGATGATCCCTGTAGGCCGCCGCCGACAAGGGCGCGCCGGTCAGGGTGCGCATCATCTCATCCGTATTCACCGGCTGGGGGCGGGCGTACATCGACCGGACAAGCCAGTCAAGCAATCCCGACAGATCACCCGAAGCCAGGGTCTCCTCCAGAGAAGCAATTGCGGCCCCGGCGGCACGGAAAATCTGTGCCGCCGCCATCGCCCCCAGCGCATAAGTGGGAAAATAACCGAACAGCCCATACATCCAGTGAATATCCTGCATGCAGCCATCCCGGTCCGTTTCCGGCACGATGCCGAGGCAGGCGTTCATCGCCTCCGCCCAGGCGCCGGGCAGGTCACGCACCTTCAGATCGCCGGACAGAAGGGCCTTTTCCAGCTCATAGCGCATCATGATATGCAGGGGATAGCTGACCTCATCCGCCTCAACCCGGATCAGCCCCGGTGACACCCGCGTCATCCGGGCATGAAGGTGCTTCCCCGTCCAGGCCGGATCGTCCCCGGCATGGCGGCGGGTGCGGTTGGCGAGATGCCCGGCAAAATCGCGGCTGCACCCGACCTGCTTCTCGAACAGCAGCGACTGGCTTTCATGAAGCACCATGCTGTCCATCCGGCCCGCCGGCTGGGCGCGCCAGGCCGGGGGGCGGTTCTGTTCCAGAAGCGCATGGCCGGTTTCATGCAAGACCGCCTGTACCCCCTCGATGAGGTTTTCACTCCTGAAACGGCCGGTGATGCGGACATCGCCCGGCATGCCACCGGTAAACGGATGCAGACTTTCATCGAGACGGCCATGGGCGAAATCAAAGCCCATATCCTCCATCAGATCCCGCGACAGTGCCAGTTGCACCTTCACCGGCACCTCCGGCAGGGGAGGCAATGTCCACCCTTTCTGCCGCGCCACGGCATCCTGTAGCAGAGGGGGCAGAAAATCCTTCAGCCCGGCAAATAATTCATCGATCCGCTGACTGCGTCCGCCCGGTTCGAAACCATCGAGCAGAGCATCATAGGGAGAGCAGTCAAGCGAATCCGCCAGCGCCTGCGCACGCTCCCGGCTTGCGGCCACCACCTCTTCGAGCGGTGATACCAGCGCGGCAAAGTCATCGGCCGGCCGGGCCTGCCGCCAGACGATTTCACAGTTGAGCCGTGCGGCCTGAAAACGATCCTGTACATCGGCGGGAACCGCGCGGGCGCGGGTGACCTGCCTGTTCATGTGAAAAAGATTGCTCCGGCACACGCCGTCATCATCCGCCTCTTCCGCAGCGGCGATGAGAAGATCGGGAAGATCAGGCGCCGTCAGCCATTCATGAATCAGACGCCCGGCCTCGGCCAGTATCTCATTGCGGTTTTCCGCCGCACCGGCAGGCATGGTGACGGCGCTGTCCCATTCCAGCAATG
>CAYXDL010000219.1:0-4799 GCA_964463775.1 uncultured Hyphomicrobiales bacterium | reverse complement strand
CTTCTATCCGGGCATTCACAGGCCACATCTGCCCATGAATCTTGATGGATTTTTCCCCGCGCAGCAGCCTGTCGCCCCGGGTGCCGCCTGCCTGAAATCCGGCAAAGAGGATGGTGTTGCGGGAATCGCCAAGATGGCTTTTCAGATGATGTAGCACCCGCCCGCCGGTGGCCATGCCGCTGGCGGAAATGATGATGCTGGGCATGGACAGGCGGTCGATCGCTTTCGATTCCTCGACACTGCGGACGGTTTTCGCCGTCCGGCATACCGCCCGGATCATTGCGGGGCTAAGGCGGTGATCGCCGCTATGGCGCATATAGAGCTCGGAGGCATCGATGGCCATGGGGCTGTCCATGAAAACGGGAAGGTCCTGGGGGATGGTTCCTTTTTCCTTCAGCGCATGAATATAGAAAAGAAGGTTTTGGGTGCGGCCGACGGCAAAGGCCGGGATGATCAGCTTTCCCCCTTTGTTGATGGTTTCGAGGATGATCCGCCCCAGGGCGGTTTCCGGATCCTCCTGCTCGTGCCGCCGGTTGCCATAGGTGGATTCGACGATCAGGTAATCCGCGGCGGTTTCAGCATGGGGGGAGGGCATGAGCGGATCTTTCATCCGCCCGAGATCGCCGGAAAAGACGATTTTTCGTCCTCCGGCCTCAAGCTCGATGATCGAGGCGCCTAGAATATGCCCGCCATGGCGAAAAGTGGCGGTGATGCCGGGAAGGACTTTCCGGGGCCTGTCGAAGGGAACGGCATGGAAATATTTCAGGCAGTCCTCGGCATCCTGGCGGGTATACAGCGGCAGGGCCGGATGATGTTTTGTATATCCGTAGCGGTTGGCGCGGTTGGCGTCTTCTTCCTGCAGGTATCCTGAATCGGGCAGAAGAATACGGCACAGGTCATAAGTCGCGCTGCTGCAGAGAATGCGCCCGCGAAATCCCTGGCGCACCAGAAGCGGGATATAGCCGCTGTGATCGATATGGGCATGGGTCAGCACCACGGCATCGATGGCCGATGCCTTCAGGGGCAGGGGGGCCCAGTTGCGCAGACGCAATTCCTTGAAGCCCTGGAACAGGCCGCAATCGACCAGCAGGCGCCGGTGGCCGTATTCGATCAGGTATTTGGATCCGGTAACGGTTCTGGTGGCACCAAGAAAGCGCAGTTTCACGCTTTTGTCTTTCCGGCTGCTCATGAACTGATGGGCAGATCGTCCCGTGCCCCCCATTCCGCCCAGGAGCCATCATAGACCGATACCTTGCGGTGGCCGATCTGGTGCAGCGCCAGTGCCAGCACACAGGCGCTGACCCCCGAGCCACAGCTTGCAATCACCTGCTTCTTCATGTCGATCCCGGCACCGGCAATGATCGTTTCCAGTTCCTCATGGGGTTTCAGCCGGCCCTGATCGTCGAGCAGGCGGGTGAAGGGAAGGTTGAGGGAGCCGGGAATATGCCCTCCGCGCAGACCGGGGCGGGGCTCGGGTTCACTGCCATCGAAGCGTCCGGCGCTGCGTACATCGACAATCCGGATCGCGGGATCGTCGATGGCGGCGAGAACCGCCTCAGCATCGCAGCATTTGGTCATGTCGGCGCGGGCGGTGAAATGGCGCTCCCGATGGCGTGGCGGCAAATCCTCAAGCGGGCGTTCCTCCGCCCGCCATTTGGCCATGCCGCCATCCAGAACATAGACATCCTCGTGGCCGAAGGCGCGGAACATCCACCAGGCACGGGCGGCACTCATCAGCGGCCCGCCGTCATAGATGACGATGCGCAGGCCGTCGCCGAGGCCGAGATCGCGGACACGGGAAGCAAATTTTTCAGCGCCGGGCATCATATGCGGGTAAGGGGAGGATGTATCGGCAATTTCATCGATATCGAAAAAGACCGCGCCGGGAATATGTTCCTGTTCGTATTCGGCGCGGGGATCGCGGCCTTCGGCGGGCATGTACCAGGATGCATCCACCACGCGTATATCGGGTGAGCCGAGATGTCCGGCCAGCCATTCGGTGGAAACCAGGGCATTGTTATCATGTCGCGGCATCGTTTCCTCACTGATGCGAAAAGATCTACCGCGATATTAGTGGCTTGGCCGCCAGGATGGGATGTCTTTTTTGCCGCGGGGCGGTCTATTCGTCGAAAACGATGCTGACGCGACGGTTCTGCCGTCCTTTCTTTTCGATCTTGGCCACTCTGACGGCACCGATTTCGCCGGTGCTGGCAACATGAGTGCCACCGCAGGGCTGAAGGTCCAGTCCTTCGATTTCTACAAGACGGACCTTGCCCTGGCCGCTTGGCGGTTTGACGGCCATGGTTTTTACCAGTTCCGGCTGCGCGGCCAGTTCCTCGTCGCTGATCCAGCGGGTGGTGACCGGGCGGTCGGCGGCAATCATCTCGTTCAGCCGGGCCGTGATGGCTTCCTTGTCCAGCCCGGCTTCGGCAATATCGAAGTCAAGCCGCCCCTTGGCCGCGCCGACGCTGCCGCCGGTTACCGGATAGGGCAGCACCGCCGACAGCAAATGCAGACAGCTGTGCATGCGCATATGCCGGTGGCGCCGCTCCCAGTCCAGAATCAGGGTGGCTTCCTCACCGGCGGCGGGGGCGGGTTGTCCCTCTGCCGGCACATGGATGATTTCCCCGGCCGTTTCCCCCTTTACCGTGGTGGCGATAAGGATATCCGTACCGTCACCGAGGCGCAGGATGCCGCTGTCACCCGGCTGCCCGCCGCCGGTAGGGTAGAAGATCGTCCGGTCCAGCACGATGCCGCCGCGCTCATTCACCGCGACAATACGGCATTCCAGAATGCGGCAATAGGGATCGTTGCGGAAAACGGCTTCACTCACGGCGGGCTCCTTCAGATATGCGCTTCTGTTCCCGGTTTACGCTGACAGCCATTCAGGCGCGGGCAGCCCCTTTTCAGCCAGGAAGGCCGGGTTATAGAGCTTGCTCTGGTATCGCGAACCGCTGTCGCACAGCATGGTCACGATACGATGCCCGGGACCGAGGGTTTTGGCAAGCCGGATGGCACCGGCAACATTGATGCCGCTGGAACCGCCCAGCACCAGCCCCTCGTAACGGATCAGATCGAACAGAACCCGCAACGCTTCCTCATCGGGAATCTGATAGGGGAAATCCACCTCCAGCCCCTCCAGGTTGCGGGTGATCCGCCCCTGGCCGATCCCTTCCGTGATCGACCCGCCCTCGGCACGCAGCTCACCATCATGGAAATAGTGGTAGATCGCCGATCCCATCGGATCGGCCAGGCCGATCTTTACGGAGGGAACATGCTCACGAAGTGCCGCGGCAACCCCCGCAAGCGTACCCCCGGTACCGACGGCGCAGATGAATCCATCCACTTTGCCATCGGTCTGAGCGATGATTTCGGCCCCTGTCGTGCGGCGGTGGCCTTCGCGGTTGGCGGTATTGTCGAACTGATTGGCCCAGATGACGCCGCCGCCTTCGCGCTGACGCAGCTCCTCAGCCAGCCGGGCGGAATATTTCACATAATTGTTCTCATCGCGATAGGGCACGGCGGGAACCAGCTTCAGTTCCGCCCCGCACAGGCGCAGCATGTCCTTTTTTTCCTGACTCTGGGTTTCAGGCATGACGATGACCGTGCGGTAGCCGCGGGCATTGCCGACCAGCGACAGGCCGATGCCCGTATTGCCTGCCGTGCCTTCGACGATGATGCCGCCGGGTTCCAGCAGGCCCTTTTCCTCGGCATCGCGGATGATGGCAATGGCGGCGCGGTCCTTCACCGAACCGCCGGGATTGAGAAACTCGGCCTTGCCGAGGATTTCGCAGCCTGTTTCCTCGGAGGCCTTCTTCAGTCTGATCAGAGGGGTGTTGCCTATGGCGTCAACGAAGCCGTCGCGTATATTCATGATATCGATTTGTGATTCCGGGTTATTACCATCCTGAGGATGATAAACTAAATCCTTCACAAGGATATTCAAGGAAATAGATGCGTTCGGGATCCCTCAGCGCCAGCCTCAACGCCAATGGGCGCGGATCTCGTCTTCATGGCGGGCCAGCCACTGCAGCAGCGCGATTGCGGGCAGAAAGGTGATCATGCCGTTATCGATGGCTTCTATCGCCGCTGCCAGCGGCAGGGTGAAGACGCGGATATCCTCGCCCTCTTCCTCCAGTCCGTGAATGCCGCCGACATCGGACAGGTCGGCTCGGCCGACGAAGCCCTGACAATGTTCGGAACTGCCGCCGGGAGAGACATAGAAACTCAGTGCCGGAACGATATCGGTGATGTGACAGCCCGCTTCCTCAGCGGCTTCGCGTATGGCGACATTGCGGGCATCCTCGCCCTCCTCGATCACACCGGCAACGATTTCCACGATCCACGGATCATCGACCCCGCGGGCATAGACGCCGGGGCGGAATTGTTCGATCAGGGCGATATGGCCGGTGGCCGGATCGTAGGGGATAACGGCGGCGGCATGGCCGCGTTCGAAGATTTCACGGCTGATCGGCGGCCCCATCCCGCCCTCGAAGAGGCGGTGGCGCAGGATATAGCGATCGACCCTGAAATATCCCTGATAGACCGTTTTCTTATCGATCAGGATGACACGCTGGCCTGATCTTTCCTCATCGCTGCTGGCGGATTGCGTCATGTGTGGTTTTGTCTTTCGCCGTTGTCCTCTCCGCTCGTTCCGCCCTTGCGCAGGCGGCTGGCGGGCAGGGTGATGGTGACGGTGGTGCCATGGCCGGGCTTACTGACGATCTCCATTTCACCATCATGCAGTTGTGTCAGGGATTTCACCAGAGGCAATCCCAGCCCCGTGCCGACATATTTGC
>CAYXDL010000218.1:0-4814 GCA_964463775.1 uncultured Hyphomicrobiales bacterium | reverse complement strand
CCATGGCTTTCGACTTGCCGACGAAACGGGTCAGCCGCTGGGTGCCGCCCGCGCCGGGAATGGTGCCGAGATTGATTTCCGGCTGGCCGAATTTGGCGTTGTCGGCGGCCAGAATGAAATCGCACATCATTGCCAGCTCACAGCCGCCGCCCAGGGCATAACCGGCCACCGCGGCGATGACCGGCTTGCGGCAGCGGGTCACATCTTCCCAGTTGCGGGTGATGAAGTCTTCCTTATAAACGTCCATGAAGGTCTTGGATTGCATCTCCTTGATATCGGCGCCGGCGGCAAAGGCCTTCTGACTGCCGGTGAGGACGATGGCACCGATGGAATCATCGGCTTCGAATTCGGCCAGTGCGGCGCCGAGTTCGGTAACGAGCTGGGTGTTGAGCGCATTCAGCGCCTCCGGGCGGTTGAGGGTGATCAGGCCCACAGCGCCCTTGGTGTCAACGAGAATGGTTTCATAGGCCATAGCAGTGTTCTCCCACCTGTTCCGGAAACGACCATGATCGGCGGCCTTTCCATTTGTTTTCCGCCTGCCCGTTCGATCGGGCGGGCGTGTTCAGATCCTTCCTCTTCGCGCGGATCGCACTCATACTCTTTTCATGGCCGGGATACGAGCAGAAATACCAGGGATGTCCGCCCCCCGCCTTTCCAGCTCCTGATCCGCAGGCTTTCGCCCCGGCGATCGAAAATCAGCGATCCGTCCTTGTCAAGACCGGTAAACTGCCAGCCCAGAGGGGGCAGTGTCGCCTTGTAAAATTGTCGCGCCTGCATGGGGGTGTTGCTGCCCGTGGCTTCGGCGGCGGCAATGCGCCCTTCCACCTTGTCGAAGAGCACGGCGCGGGAATCGATCTCGCGAAATCCCGGCGCCAGGGGAATTTCGGGCAGGGCCTTCAGGAAATCCCCGGCCCGGGCGGGACCGGTGTCGAAAAGGGGGAAGGCCAGCAGAAGAAGCGCAATGAGGCCATATGCGGGATGGAACTGCCGGGGCATGTGCGGCCGGAAAACGGGCATGGGCGAATCCTTCAGTGCTGGCAGCGCGGGCAGAAAAAGCTGGAGCGTCCCGCCTGTGCGATGCGTTCTATGCTACCGGGGCAGGCGGGGCGCTGACAATCCTCGCCCTCGCGCCCGTAAACGGCGAAATCGTGCTGGAAATATCCCATCTCGCCGCTGGCGCGCCGGTAATCGCGCAGGCTGGAACCGCCTGCGGCGATGGCATCCAGCAGCACGGCCCGGATATGGCCGTGCAGGTCCGCCACCTCGGATTCCGTCAGCCCTGCCGCCTGGCGGAGGGGGGATATGCCGCTGCGCCACAAGGCCTCGCAGACATAGATGTTGCCAAGCCCGGCAACCGTTTTCTGATCGAGCAGAGCCTGTTTGATGGCTGTTCTGCGCCCGTCCAGCGCCCGGGAGAGCGTGGCCGCGCTGAAATGATTGCCAAGGGGTTCCGGCCCCAGAGGGGCCAGGCGGGGATGATCCTCCAGCCGGGTTTCATGGGTAAGCTCAAGGCTGCCGAATCGCCGGGGATCGGAGAAGATAAGGCCGCGTCCGTCGGCAAGGGTGAAAATCACATGATCATGGCGGCCGCGTTCGGCGGGAATCGTGGCGTGAATGGCCATGCGCCCCGACATGCCCAGATGGCAGAGCAGGACATCGCCACCGTCAAGATGCATGAGAATGTATTTGGCCCGGCGCTCGATGCGCCGGATCCGCTTGCCGCGGACGCAATCGGCCATTCCCTCCGGGAAGGGATGGCGCAGGCCCCTGGCATGCAGGTCCAGTCTGCGGATGCGCGCTCCGGTGAGTTCATCCCGCAGCGCCCTGCATATGGTTTCGACTTCGGGTAATTCCGGCATGGCGTGGACAGTACCAGCCTGTGGCCCCGGCGCCAAGGCGTGTGCTGGCATCCGGGCAGCGCTTGCGCTATTGTCCGCGCGAATCCATCGGGAATGCCGTAGCCACCGGGAGCGGAATCATGGACGAGAAAGAAACGGTATCCTTCGGCTTCCGCCATGTCGGCCGGGCGGAGAAGGCGTCGATGGTGCGGGCGGTCTTCGACAGCGTTGCCGAACGCTACGATCTGATGAACGATCTGATGTCCCTGGGCGTTCACCGCCTGTGGAAGGATGCTTTCGTCGATTGGCTGGCACCGCGCGCCGGCGGCGCCTATCTCGATGTTGCGGGGGGAACCGGCGATATCGCCTTTCGCATTCATGACAAGACGGCAGGAAAAGCGCGGATCACCGTCTGCGACATCAATGAAAGAATGCTGCTTGTCGGCCGGGACCGTGCCTATGACCGGGGGCTGACCGGCGGGCTGGACTGGGTGACGGGCAATGCCGAACAACTGCCGTTCCGTTCCCGCAGTCAGGACGGCTACACGATTGCCTTCGGCATTCGCAATGTAACCGACAAGATGGCGGCCCTGCATGAGGCCTACCGGGTGCTGCGCCCCGGCGGACGGTTCCTGTGTCTGGAATTCAGCAAGGTTTCCCTGCCGCTTTTTGAAAAAATCTATGACGAATATTCCTTCCATGTCCTGCCCCGTATCGGGGCGATGGTCGCGGGGGATGCCGACAGTTACCGTTACCTGGTCGAAAGCATTCGCGTCTTTCCCGATCAGCAGCGTTTCGCCGCCATGATCGAAGAGGCCGGTTTTGCCCATGTGCAATACCGCAATCTGTCAGGCGGAATCGCGGCCATTCATTCCGGGTGGCGGATCTGATGATGCGCATTTTCCGGCATGCGCTGCGCCTGACGCAGATTTTCACGACCCTGCTGCGTCACGGGGCGCTGGGGGCTGTTGCCTCCTTTGGCGGGGTGCTGATCCGTCCCTCTCCGGCCCAGAGCCGCCGTGCGCGTGAACGCGGCCTGCGCCTGGCCCGTGCCCTTCAGGATCTGGGGCCGAGTTTCATCAAGCTCGGGCAGGCGATGTCGGTGCGTCCCGATCTGGTCGGCCGTGAGATGGCCGAGGCCCTGTCGGGGCTGCGTGATCGTCTGCCCCCCTTCGGTGTTGCGCGGGCGCGGGCAACGATCGAGGCAGAGCTCGGCGCGCCGCTCGATGAACTGTTCTGTGAATTCGATGAGCATCCGGTGGCGGCGGCCTCCATTGCGCAGGTGCATTTTGCAGCGATTGCGGCGGATGAGGAGGGCGCCGCGCCGCGGCGTGTAGCGGTGAAGGTGCTGCGCCCCGGGATTGAGGAAGCCTTCGCCCGCGATCTCGATCTGTTCATGGCCCTGGCACGGCTGCTGGAATGGCTGCGTCCGTCGATCCGGCGTCTGCGGCCGGTCGATGTGGTCAAGACCATCCGTGATGCCGTCACCATCGAGATGGATCTGCGCCTTGAGGCCGCGGCGGCCAGCGAACTGGCCGAGAATTTCCGTGACGATCCCGATTATCGGGTGCCTGCGGTGGATTGGGCGCGCACGGCACAGCGTGTACTGACCATCGAACGTGTCGAAGGCTATAATATAGGCGATCATGCTGCCATTGATGCTGCCGGGCTGAACCGGGATGAACTGGCCGAAAAGCTGATACGGGTGTTTCTGAAGCAGGCGTTGCGTGACGGTTTTTTTCATGCCGATCTGCATCAGGGCAATCTGTTCGTCGATGCCGACGGGGTGCTGGTACCGGTGGATTTCGGCATCATGGGGCGGCTGGATCTCGATACACGCCGCTATATGGCCCTGATGCTGCTTGGCTTTATCGAGGGCGATTACCGCAAGGTCGCCGATGTGCATTTCGAGGCGGGCTATGTGCCCCGCGATCAGTCGCGGGAATTGTTCGCCCAGGCCTGCCGCGCGATCGGGGAACCCATTCTCGGCAAGCCGGTGAAGGAAATTTCCTTCGGGCGGTTGCTGGCCCAGCTTTTCCGCACCACGGAAACCTTCAACATGCAGACGCAGCCGCAATTGCTGCTGCTGCAGAAAACCATGGTGACGGCCGAAGGGGTCGCCCGTGATCTGAGTGAGGATATCAATTTCTGGGAAGCCTCCCGCCCGGTGATCGAGGACTGGCTTGTGGAGCTGTCCTCGCCGCGCGCGCAGGCCGAACTGGCCCTGCGTAAGGGCCGCCGCCTGCTGCATGACATACCGGCCCTGGCCGAAAAGGTGGACAGAATTGCCGATCTGTGGCTGCGGGAGCACGAAAATCCTTCCGATGCCCCGGATTGGGAAGGAATCTGGCGCGGCGCGGCACTGACCGGCGGTGTCGTGATTGCGGTCCTTTTGTTGCTCGACCTGCTGCTCTGAGACCTGCCGCTGTTTCTGCCCGCCCTGACCCGTGCAATGATCCGGAGTGAGGGGAACGGTTATTCCATATTCGTGAATTGCCCGCTTGCTCTGTAAGGCGGCATTGGCTAGTTTATTCACAGTTCTGTTGAGTGAATTCAGGAAAATCCATGACCGGGGATGCACAACGCGCCGCTCCGCTCCGGGGCAGGCGCATATTGATGATTATCGGCGGGGGCATTGCCGCCTACAAGGCCCTGGAACTGATCCGGCGCCTGCGTGAGGACGGCGCCGCCATCCCGACAATCCTCACGCGTGCGGGGCAGGAATTCGTCACCCCGATGTCGGTCACGGCGCTCAGCGGCGAACAGGTGCACAGGGATCTGTTCGATCTTGATGAAGAGGCACGGATGGGCCATATCCAGCTGTCCCGCTCTGCCGATCTGCTGCTGGTGGTTCCGGCCACGGCGCATCTGCTGGCGCGAATGGCTGCGGGTCTGGCCGATGATCTGGCGAGTACGGCCTTGCTGGCCACCGACACCCCGGTGATGGTGGCGCCGGCGATGAATGTGCGCATGTGG
>CAYXDL010000217.1:0-4831 GCA_964463775.1 uncultured Hyphomicrobiales bacterium | reverse complement strand
CCATCATGAACTGCACCAATACCTGCCCGAAGGGTCTGAATCCGGGCAAGGCGATCGGTGAGATCAAAAAGCTGATGCTGGAGCGCAAGCTTTAGTTGTCGCTTTTCAGCTCCCCGCCCTGTCGGGGCGGGGGTTTTGCGTACGGGTATCAGGCTGTCTGTCAGCGGAAGATTCCGTTTCGCATGCGGGCCGGGCCGTTACGGCATGCTTTCCTGTTGATCGCTCGTGTCGTGAAATGGCATGGTCGGTCCGGACAGATCTTTTCAGCATGGGAAGCCAGAGGATGATTGTTGCCAAGGCTGCCGGGGCGGGCCGGTGATTTCGCGATTGAAGCGTTTGCTGGCTGGTTCCGGGCAGCGGGATGCCGCCATGGTGCAGGAGCGCAAGCAGCTGGCCGCGGCCGTGCTGCTGGTGGAGGCGGCGCGGCTGGATGGCCGGGTGGAAGATGTGGAGCGCGAGGCCATCCGCCGGGCATTGCAGGTGCATTTCGCCCTGGATGATGAGGAGGCGGCGGCTCTTCTGGCGATGGGCGAGGAGAAAGCCGCCGATGCCACCTCCCTGGTTCCGTTCACCCGGGCGATCAAGGAAAATTATGACCCACAGGAGCGTGTCGAGATTGTCGAGATGCTTTGGGAGGTGGTATATGCGGACAAAATTCTGCATGAACTGGAAGACAATCTGTTGCGCCGCATCGGGGGCCTGATATACGTATCCGATCGTGAACGCGCAGAGGCGCGCAAAAGGGTGCTGCGCCGCCTGGGACTGGAGCAATGATCCTGCCCGCCGTGACCGGAGCGGTCGATGGCGGTGCGGCAAGCGGTTTGGAGATTAGTGAATGACCTATGTGGTTGTCGAAAATTGCATCAAATGCAAATACACGGATTGCGTTGAGGTCTGCCCCGTCGATTGTTTCTACGAGGGCGAGAACATGCTGGTCATCCATCCGGATGAATGCATCGACTGCGGCGTGTGCGAACCGGAATGCCCGGCCGAGGCCATTGTGCCGGATACGGAGGGCGATGTTGACAAATGGCTGGAGCTGAACCGGAAATTCGCTGATATCTGGCCCAACATCACCCGCAAGAAGGAAGCGCCGGCCGATGCGGATGAGTACAAGGACCAGCCGGGCAAGTTCGAGAAATATTTCAGTGAGAACCCCGGCAGCGGGGACTGAACGCGCCGTCATGCCCGGGTGATTAACCCGGGCACTGTTTTGCCACGTGCCTGATGATTGCCGCTCTGTTGAGGCTATGAGCAGGGACGGCCTCCGGCCGGTGAGCTGTGTACCGGCTCCACCCGCAGGGGTGCAGCGCCGCCCGTTCAGGGTGCAGCGCACAATGATGCTGTTTTTTTTACAAATTTGTGATATTATCTGTCCGTCATTTGCATGATGGTTGTTGGTATCCGCGCGATTGCCGTCGTTCGGGCGATCTGTCATCTTCCGGCATGATCCTTTCTGCGATGGCGGATGCGGTGTCGCCTCAGGGTCCGGCACCGTTTTTTGCCGCGTGTATGCTTACGCTTGTGCGGGGTGCGGGCCGGAGGATTCTCCGGAAGACATGGGGTTCCCGACGGCATAGGATCCCCGAAGGTGTGAGATGCCGGAAGGCATATGCGCAGCCCGGATGGAGGGCTGATCGTTGACGGAACACCCAACCATCGGAATATACCGGGCCATTGCAGGATACCGGTAGTGTTAGCGTAACCGGGACCGGCAGATGCTTGCGGATTTGGCGCCGGCGTGTCTGCGCGTGGTGGCGTCTTATGCGCGATGAGATGCGCATGATGACGTCTTGCGCATGACCGGAATCCGATGCGGAATGCCGCCATGAGGCGGCGAGGTAATTGAGAAGAGGCAGCATGTCCAAGGAAAACAGTTTTCAAGAAGGCGATCACATCGTTTATCCGACCCATGGCGTCGGTCTGATCAAGGGTATCGAGGAGGCGGAGATCTCCGGCATGTCCCTGAAGCTGTTCGTCATTGAATTCGCCCATGAGAAAATGACGCTTCGCGTGCCGGTAACGAAAGCAAAACGTTCGGGCATGCGCCCGCTGAGTTCGCCGAAAATCATGAAAAGCGCTTTGGAGACGCTGAAGGGCCGTGCCCGGGTCAAGCGCACCATGTGGAGCCGGCGTGCCCAGGAATACGAAGCGAAGATCAATTCCGGCGATCCCGTCTCCATCGCCGAGGTGGTGCGCGATCTGCACCGTGCGGCCGATCAGCCGGACCAGTCCTACAGCGAGCGGCAGATCTATGAGGCCGCGCGTGACCGGCTGGTTCGTGAACTGGCCGCGATCGAGGCGATCGATCATGAGGCCGCCAATGAACGGCTGGAGAAACTGCTCGTCGCCTGAGATCCTCCGTATCGGGGACTGAGAAAGCCCGCGCCTGCCGCGGGCTTTTTTACGGGCCGGCCGCCGCTTGTCGGCGGCATGCTTCGGGAGAGTTGCCGGCGGGAAGGGCGAAAAAACCGCTGAACGTGCTTTCCCTCTTGAACGGTTGTGGATTCCGTCGCAATGTCCGTTGCGGAGAGAGGCATGGACATCACCGATAAAAGCATCTTCGGCATTCTGGAAAAGCCGTTGCGCATCTGGGCAGTTGGCGCCATTCATGGCGAGGCGATGCGCCTGCGCGATCTTCACGAGGCATTGCTTGGCAGGCTCTGTGTCGGTGACCGGATCGTTTACCTCGGCAATTATTTCGGTATCGGCCCGCTGGTGCGCGAAACCATCGATGAACTGATCGAGTTTCGCCGTACCTTTCTCACCATTCCGGGGGCGGAGCCGGAGGATGTGGTGTTTCTGCGCGGTGCGCAGGAGGAGATGTGGCGCAAAATGCTGCAGATTCAGCTTGCCACCATCCCGCAGGATGTTTTCGACTGGATGATTGAGCGCGGGGCGGAGGCCACCTTGCGGGCTTATGGCGGTAATGCCAATGAAGCACGGGTGCGCTTTCGCGAGGGGATTTTGTCCACAACCCGCTGGACCGGTACCCTGCGTCAGGCCATGGCGGCATCGCCGGGCCATAATGAACTGATGAGCAGCCTGCGCCGTGCCGCCTATACCGATAATGGCAGGCTGCTGTTCGTGCATGCGGGAATCGATCCGAACCGGCCGCTGAGCGAGCAGAAGGACACCTTCTGGTGGGGGGCACCCTATTTTGCGTCGGTCGATGCCCCGTTCAACGGTTTCGACAAGGTGATCCGTGGTTTCGATCCGGACCATGGCGGGGTGGTCGAGACACGCCACACCCTGTCCATCGACGGCGGCTGTGGTTTTGGCGGGGAGCTTCTGGCGCTGTGCCTGTCGCCGGAAGGCGAGGTTATCGACCGTCTTTGTGTCTGAGGGGGCGGAGCATGAACGAAAGCGCCGTCAGCGACGAGGATCTGCTTCCGGCCCTGCCCGCAAATGGCTGGGATGAGGTCCTCGGCACCGTTTACGAGGATCGGTGCCGTCCCCGCCTGGCCGCTTTTCTGCGCCGCGAGCGGGTGACAGGGCCGGTATATCCGCCCGTCGGTGAAATTTTCAATGCTTTCGCCCTCACGCCGTTCGAACGGGTCAGGGTGGTGATTCTGGGGCAGGATCCCTATCACGGCCCCGGCCAGGCGATGGGGCTGTCCTTTTCCGTTCGCCGGGGGGTGAGGGTGCCGCCGAGCCTGCGCAACATCTACAGGGAAATCGAAACCGATCTGGGCATAGCGCCGCCTTCCCACGGTGATCTGAGCGCCTGGGCCCGCCGGGGCGTGCTGCTGCTGAATGCCGTGCTGACCGTCAGAGAGGGGCGGGCGGCGTCCCATCACGGTCAGGGCTGGGAGGTTCTGACGGATGCCGCGGTGGAGGCGCTGAACAGCCGCCGGGCCGGGTTGGTGTTCATGCTGTGGGGCGCCCATGCACAGAAAAAGGGCGCGCGCATTGATAACAGGCGCCATCTGGTGCTCAGCGCGCCGCATCCATCCCCCCTGTCGGCTCATCGCGGCTTTCTGGGCTGTGGTCATTTTTCCCGCGCCAATGATTATCTCACTGCACGAGGGTGTGATCCGCTCGATTGGTCGCTGCCTGCCTGATCTAGCCTGTTTTCTGCAGATCCTCCCATGTCTGGTCGAGGCTCAGGCGGAAGCGCTCAATCAGCAGGTCGATTTCCGCCCGGGTGATGATCAGGGGCGGTGCACTGACCATGGTATCGCCGCAGGCGCGGATGATGACATTGTTGGCGAAACAATGATCGCGGCAGATGGTGCCGGCATGGCCATCGGGGCTGAAACGCCGCCGGGTCTGTTTGCCTGCCACCAGCTCGACCGCGGCCATCAGACCGCAGGCGCGTACCTCGCCGACAAGGGGATGATCCGCCAGCTCTTCGAGGCGTGAGAGGAAGTATGGTCCCGTATCCTCACGCACCTTTTCCACCAGCCCTTCCTCCTCAAGAATATCGATATTGGCCAGCGCCACGGCGGCGGCGGCCGGATGGCCGGAATAGGTGTAACCGTGATAGAATTCACCGCCTTTTTCGATCAGGGTGCCGGCCACCCTCTCGCTGACAGCCAGGGCTGAGATCGGCAGATAGCCCGATGACAACCCCTTGGCCATGGGGATCAGATCCGGCTCGATGCCGAAGGTCTGGAAGCCGAACCAGTTTCCGGTGCGTCCGAAACCGCAGATCACCTCGTCACAGACCAACAGGATATCGTATTTTCTGCAGATGCGGTTGATTTCCGGCCAGTAGCTGTCCGGCGGAATGATCACACCGCCGGCGCCCATGATTGGTTCGCCGATGAAGGCGGCAACGTTATCGGCGCCGAGTTCCAGAATTTTTTCTTCCAGCGCCCGGGCCGCC
>CAYXDL010000216.1:0-4864 GCA_964463775.1 uncultured Hyphomicrobiales bacterium | reverse complement strand
ACCAATCTGTTCAACATCCACAGCGGCAAATGGGACGATGAACTGCTGCGGATATTCAGGGTGCCGCGCGCCATTCTGCCCGAGGTGCGCGACTGTGCGGATGATTTCGGCAGCACCGATCCCTCCGTATGCGGTTTCGCCGCCACCATAGGCGGCATCGCCGGCGACCAGCAGGCCGCCGCCATCGGCCAGGGCTGCCTTGCACCGGGTGAAATCAAAAGCACCTACGGCACCGGTTGTTTCGTGCTCGTCAATACGGGCGGACAGGCGCTTTCCTCCTCGAACAAACTGCTGACGACCATCGCCTGCCGCCTGAACGGGGAGACCAGCTATGCGCTGGAAGGATCGATCTTCATCGCCGGAGCGGCCATCCAATGGCTGCGCGACGGGATCGGTATCATCAAAAGCGCCGCAGAGACCGAGGCCATGGCCGCCGGACTCGACGGCAATCATGGTGTCTATCTGGTACCCGCCTTCACCGGCCTCGGCGCGCCTTACTGGGATCCGGATGCCCGTGGCGCCATCAGCGGCCTGACCCGCGACACCGGCCCCGCCCACATTGTCCGCGCCGCGCTTGAGGCCATCGCCTATCAGACCAGCGATCTGCTCACGGCGATGAAGGCCGACGGCGTCGCCCCGGCGGCATTGCGCGTCGATGGCGGCATGGTTGCCAACAGCTGGTTCTGCCAGTTCCTGGCCGATATTCTTAACCTGCCCGTCGATCGCCCGGTGGTCACTGAAACCACGGCGCTCGGCGCCGCCTTTCTCGCCGGCTTGCAGGCCGGGCTTTATGACGGGGTCGGGGATATCCGCACCACCTGGCGCCAGGAACGTCATTTTTCCCCGATGATGGATGCGCCGCAGCGTCAGAAACTGCTGCAGGGCTGGGCACATGCCGTTTCCATGGTCCGTTCGGGGTAGCGTAACAGGCCCCATGCGCCGGCCTCAGTACAATTCCAGCAACCGGTCGATATAATCGAGTTCCCGGCGCGGGCGGGAAGGATCCCCCCGCCGTTCGCGCAGCTGGCGCAGAATTCTGTAGGAACGGCGGATCTGCGTTTCCGCCGGCAGGATTTCCTGCCCATCGGCACCCCAACCCCCCGGCGCGCGGTTTTTGGAACTGGGAGGACCGTTCCCGGTCCGGGAGGAGGCCGCGCCTTCGCTCATCATGGCCTCCACCGCCTCGGCGGCACGCTGCAGCTGATTCAGGCTGCGGCGCTGAGCGTCCAGCGCCGCCGTCCCCTGTCCTCGTTCCAGGGCCCGGCGGGCGGCACGCATCGCCTCATCGGCACGGGCGAAGGGAGCGGGAATATCACCCAACACACCGGCAAGCCGCTCCAGCAGACGGCCGAGATCGCGGCGTGTCTCTTCCTGCGCCCCGGCCAGTGGCTGCAGGGGCGCCCTTCCCTCCGGCGGCATGGCGGGCAGGCTTTGCGGCGGCGATTGACCACTTCCCGGTGCGGGCAGCGGACGGACAAATACTCCATTACCACCGCGCGGCGCCGCACGGCGTGCCTGCATCGTCCGGTCCATCAATTGCTGCTGCTGACGCATCAGGCGTTCCAGACCGCGCAGCACCCCCTGCCCTGCCCCGGCGCGGGCAGGATCCGCCACCTGCTGCGTGCGCAGATTCTCCAGAATATCCTGCAGACGCGACAACATCCTGCGCGCCTGATCGCGCGCCCCCGTCCGTGCCAGATCGCGGGCCCGGGCCAGCATGTCCTGCAGATCCTGCCCCGACAGGCCGCGTCCCGCTGCGGCATCGGCGGTATTGCCATCGGCACCACCCTTGCGGCCGAGGGCGGCCAGATAATCCTGCAGGGCCCGGGAAAGTTCATCCATCAGCCGGTCGATTTCATCGGCCGGAGCATTGCGCGCCAAAGCCTCCTGCAGCGCCTGCTGCGCCGCGCGCAGACGGTTCGCGGCCATGGCGGTTCCGTCATCGTCAAGATCCACCGCCGCCGCCCACAGAAGATCCATCACCGCCTGAACGACCACCTTCCCCTGACGACGCAGCAACTGACGGCGCGCCAGATCGATCGCCAGATGGGTTGCCACCCGCCCCTGATAAGCCGCCGGATCGCGTTCGATCAGCAGCAGCGCCGCCGCGACCACATCCTGTTGCCCGGGCGTTTTCGCCAGTTGGCGGCGCAGGGCGGCAAGCTGCCGGGCGACAGGATGGATAAAGCGCCGCGCGGGCAGGGTCAGCTCAACGGTGGCACTCTCCCCGATCTGGCCCCGATCGTCCCGGGCCCGCAGACGCAGGCGCACTTTGCTGCCGGCCAGAGGGTGGTCCGTATAATCGGCGAAGTAAACACCCTCTGTTCTGCGCGTGCCATCCTCGGCCAGGGGAAGGGGGGTTTCGGCCACCGCCTCACCCTCCGGGGTGCGGATATCGATGACAAGGCTTCTGATCCGGTAATCATCTGCCGCCCGATAGGCTATCCGCAAGGCATTGCGGCGGCCCGCAGCGGGTTTTTCCGTCAGCACCACCTCAGGCATGCGATCGGGCAGGATCGTCACCTGGCGCGTAATGGCCGCCATGCCCGGCGCCGCAATGCGCAAACGGCCGCTTTCATTCAGTTCCGCCTCCAGGGTAACGGCGCCATCTCCACCCCGGACGGCTTCGAGGCGCCGCCCGCCATAACGCACCTCCAGATCACGCGGCGAGCCGTTGGCGCCAACCTTAAGCACACTGCCTTCAGGCAGAGACACGGCAGGCGCCCCGCCCCCGGGCTTCTTTTCCGCCTTCAGGATCAGCGGCGGGCGGGCCGTGTATTCAGGCGGGATCAGCCAGGCTTCGATGCGCACCGGCATCCCGGCACTGCCGAAGGGTTGCGGCAGCAATCCGTCGCGCAGTCGTGGCCACCACTCCCCGCCCGCGGCAATACCCCCCACTACCAGCAACAGCAGCACCGGCATGCGCAGGCTGTACGGATCCCGGCGCCACCATGCCGGCGCGGGCGGGCGGGGTGAAAGCCGCCTGCTGCGCGCCAATGCGTTCTGGCGATGCCTGTGCCACAGCAGGGCGGCATCCTCGTCTCCGGTGGCCGGGCTGTCGAGCAGCGAGGTAATGGGGCGATGCGGATCGCTCTCTTCCAGCCGCCGTGCGGCCCGGGACAGGGAGACCGGCCGGAAAACGCCGCGGCCGCGCCACAGGAAAACAAGACAGCCCCCCGCAAGCAAGAACAGCACCGCAAGATGCAGCCATGACGGCAGCAGGCGCCAGAAATCCAGCCATGACAGAGCCACGAACAGCCCGACTGCCAGCAGAAGCGGGGCCAATGCCCGCAGCAGGGTCTCGATCCACGCGAACAGGGCCTGAATGCAGATACGCCTCAGCAGAAAGGCCGGCAAGCCGGCGAAACCTTCGCCGCCTTCGCCGTCATCATCCGCCCGGTGGCGGGCATCTTCCGGCATCGGCCCTCCTTTGGATGTTCAGCCGCTTTTCAGCCAGGGCGGCATGACATCCATCGCGATCAGATCCTCGACAGGCTGGCGGGGGCGGATAACGGCATAATGGCCGCCGCGCACCATCACTTCCGGCACCAGCGGACGGGAATTGTAGGTGGACGACAGCACGGCGCCATAAGCACCCGCCGAACAGACCGCCAGTATATCACCCGCGGCCAGCTTTGGCATCGGACGATTGACCGCCAGATAATCGCCGGTTTCGCATACGGGGCCGACAATATCGACGGGACGGCGTGAAACGTCATCATCCGCACGCCACAGAGGCACGACCTCATGATGGGCCTCATAGAGCGTCGGCCGGATCAGATCGTTCATTGCCGCATCGACAATGACGAAATCCTTGTCCTCGCCTTCCTTGACATAGATGACCGTGGTCAGCAATATCCCGGCATTGCCGACCAGAAGCCGCCCCGGCTCCAGCGTGATGTCACAGCCGAGATGGCCCAGGGTTTCCTGAATCATGGCGGCATAGTCATCCGGATGGGGCGGCTCCTCCCCCGCATAGGGAATGCCAAGCCCGCCGCCCAGATCAATATGGCGGATATCGATGCCTTCATCGCGCAGGGTTTCGATCAGCCCGCCCACCTTGGTGAAGGCCAGGCGGAAGGGTTCCAGATCCGTCAGCTGCGAGCCGATATGCAGATCGACACTGACCGGCTCCACCCCTTCCATCGCTGCCGCCTTGCGGTAGGCATCCAGACTGTGGCTCCAGGCGATGCCGAACTTGTTTTCCTTCTTGCCGGTGGCGATCTTGGCATGGGTTCGGGCATCGACATCCGGATTGACCCGCAGGCTGATCCGCGCCCGCCTGCCCATGGACAGCGCCACCTCGTTCAGCTGCTCCAGTTCCGGCAGGGATTCGACATTGAACTGCGCGATCCCGGCATCGAGTGCCGCCGCCATTTCACGGCGGGTCTTGCCGACACCGGAAAAGACGATCCGCTCCCCCGGGATGCCGGCAGCCAGCGCCCGGCGCAGTTCCCCTTCCGAAACCACGTCGGCCCCGGCGCCGAGACGGGCGAAGGTCGCAATCACCGCCTGATTGGAATTGGCCTTCATCGCATAGCAGATGCTGGCCCGCCCCGCCTGATAGTGCTTTTCAAAGGCCCTGGAAAAAACCTCGTAATGGCGGCGCAGGGTTGCTTCCGCATAAACATAGACCGGGGTGCCGACCTCCTTGGCGATGCGGCTGACCGGGATATCTTCCGCATGCAGAAGGTTGCGGCGGTATTCGAAATGATTCATCGGGAATGTCCGTAATTTCGGGGCTTGGCTATTGCTTTTTCTCGACCTGATCCTTGCCGGGCGGCGGTTCCAGCGGCCCCTTGCGCCCGCAGCCGCCAAGGGCCAGCGGCAGCAACAGCGCCAGAAGAACGCTCAGACGCAGAAA
>CAYXDL010000215.1:3505-4900 GCA_964463775.1 uncultured Hyphomicrobiales bacterium | reverse complement strand
ACCGCCGGAACCGCATCACGCACCAGATATTCGATCGCATCCTGATCGCCGAGCCAGTCCGACCCCTTCACGGTGTCATAGTGATGCCAGCGCCAGTCATCCTCGCCCATATTGCCGAGCGAGGCGGCAATGCCGCCCTGGGCGGCGACAGTATGGCTGCGGGTCGGAAAAACCTTGGTAATGCAGGCGGTTTTCAGCCCGCCCATGGCGGCGCCCATGGCGGCGCGCAGCCCGGAACCGCCGGCCCCGACCACGACCACATCATAGGTATGCTTGGTAACGGAATATGCTTCGGCCACGGCCTTACCCTCCAAAAGCCAGTTTCAGCACGGCCAGAATGCTGGCCACCGCCAGCGCCGCCGTAACGAAAATATTCAGAATGATCATGGTCAGCCGCGCCGCCGGGCCATGCACGTAATCCTCGATCACGACCTGCAGGCCGAGGCGGAAATGATAATAGGCCGCCCCGATGAACAGGATCAGGACCCCGGCCCAGAACGGCTGTCCCAGCGCATCCCTGACGGTGGCATAATCCTCTCCGGCCAGGGAAATGATCCGGGCCGCGGCCAGCAGCACCAGAACGATCAGGGCCACGGCCGAAAGGCGCTGATGCCACCAATGGCCGACGCCATCCCTGGCGGCACCGAGGCCGCGAACCTGTTTGAGCGGTGTACGGAATGTCATTGTCTCAATCCCCCTCAGGCATAGGCGCCGATCCAGGCGATCAGGGTCAGCACCACCGAAGCGGCAATCACGATCTGCCCCGAACGCACCACATCCGCCTTGTCGAATCCCTTGCCGATGTCCCAGAACAGATGCCGGATACCGTTGCAGAAATGATAGAACAGGGCCCAGCTGAAGCCGAAAAGAACGATCCTGCCGAACCAGCTTCCCATCAGGCCGTTGACGAAGGCGAAATAGTCCTCGCCCGTTGCGGCGGCGATCAGCCACCATGAAACCAGCAAAAGCCCCACACCCAGCGCCACGCCGGTGATCCGGTGCAGAATGGAAAGGACGGAGGTGATTTGCGGACGATAGATCTGCAGATGCGGTGAGAGCGGACGCTCGACTTTGGCCATGATGTATTGCCCTTCTCAAGCTTGGTCGAGGAGAGGCCCGAACGGAAACCGCCCCGGACGGAAACCATCCAGGGTCTGCATCACCGGTTCGGGATTCGATTAGCAGGCCGATACTAATCCTAATGGGCGCCAAGTCAATCGCCGCAGCCCTGAAAATACAGCGAAAATCAGCTCTGACGGCGCGGCATAAGCGCCCAGTAATCCATATCGAGAACGATATCCCCATTGCCGCCGGCGCGCCATTCGGCCTGGGGTATGGTGCTGAAGGGACGGTTTTTGGCCGCCAGCAGACGCAGGCGCAGCGCCCCGACATCCC
>CAYXDL010000215.1:726-3495 GCA_964463775.1 uncultured Hyphomicrobiales bacterium | reverse complement strand
GCGGCCGACCATTTCCGCCCTGTCGAGCACGACCGAGGCGGCATAGATCGTATCACCGGCAAAGGTCGGGTTGGCATGAACGCCACCGTTGATGGCCAGAATCCGGCAGGCATTGGCCAGACCGTTGAAGCTGAGCGCACGCGCCAGGCTGATGATGTGCCCGCCATAGATCAGTCGCCGGCCGAAACGCCCCTTATCCGCGGCATGCTGGTCGAAATGGACCTTGGCGGTGTTCTGATACAGGCGGGTGGCCAGCATGTGCTCGGCCTCCTCGATCGTCATGCCGTCGACATGATCGATATGCTCACCGGGCGCGTAATCATCCCAGAAATGGGGCGAACCGGCCAGAACCGGATCATAGGCGCTGTAATCGGCATCCCCCGCCAGCCGGTAGTCCGCGATATCGACGGCCTCTTCCAGCTCCGGCACCGTATTGGCACCGGTCGGCGTGCCGGGATCGCGTTTTTTCACCATTACCCAGCGCACGTAATCGAGCACCGTTTCCCCGCGCTGATTGACGCCGGTTGAGTTGACATAGACAACCCCGGTCCTGCCGCTGGAATTTTCCTTCAGCCCGATCACCTTCGAGGTGGTGGACAACGTATCGCCCGCATAGACCGGGGCGAGGAACCGGCACCGGGCATAGCCGAGATTGGCAACCGCATTCAGCGACACATCGGGAACGGTCTTGCCGAAGACGATGTGAAACACCAAAAGGTCATCGACCGGACGCCCGGCAAATCCCAGCGAGCGGGCGAAGGGCGCCGAGGATTCGAGCACATGCCGGCTGCCGTACAGTGCCGTATACAGGCTGCAGTCGCCATCGCTCACCGTGCGTGGGGTGGCATGGCGGATGACCTCGCCCAGGGTGAAATCCTCGAAAAAGCGTCCCGGATCGGTCTTGCTGCCGGCACCGGCGCCGCTTCCTGCCTCGCCCGTCATGCTCAGTCCTCCGCCATCGCCCTGATCGCATCATCGAGTGCCACCAGACGGCGGGCATCCTCGACATGCAGGTTTTCGATCAGCTTACCATCGACGACCACGATGCCCTGCCCTTCGGCCAGCGCCTTTTCATAGGCTTCGATGATCCGCCGCGAATAGGCGATTTTGTCGGCATCCGGAGCGAACACCTCGTTTGCAGGGGCGACCTGTTTCGGATGAATCAGGGTCTTGCCGTCGAAGCCCAGCTCCAGCCCCTGCCGGCAGGATTCACGGAAGCCTTCTTCATCGGAGAGATCGAGATAAACTCCATCGAGTATGCTGAGCCCGTAAGCCCGCCCGGCCAGAAGACAGAGCGACAGGGAAGTCAGCATCGGCAGCCGCATCCGCGTATGCTGCGCATGCAGATCCTTGGTCAGGTCGGATGTTCCCATGACAAAACAGGCCACACCTGATGCCGCGATCTCCTCGGCATGAAGAATGCCCATCGGCGTTTCCATCATGCACCAGATCGGAATATCGCCACCCCCATAAGCCCGAAGCGCGGCACGGGCATCACTGACCATGCGTGCGCTTTCCACCTTGGGCAGCAATACCGCATCGGGACGCGCCCGGGCGGCGGCAACCAGATCGTCCCCGCCCCAGGGCGTATCCAGACCATTGACGCGAATAATCAGTTCACGCTTGCCGTAACCGCCGCCGCTGACGGCAGCACAGACCTGATCGCGTGCCGTTTCCTTGGCATCGGGGCTGACCGCGTCCTCCAGATCGAGGATATAGCCATCGGCCGGCAGGGTTTTCGCCTTCTCCAGCGCCCGGGCATTGGAACCGGGCATGTAGAGCACCGAACGGCGGGGGCGGATGGCATGGGACATGGCGTTCTCCTGGGCACGTGTCTGAAAATTTTTCCGCATTATAAAATAATGCCGCGGTGCAGCAAGCCCCAATGGCCGGCCTCACCGCGGCATCCTGTCCCGCTTCCGGGATCCCATCCCGGCAGCACCCTTTTCCGGCGCGCCGGACCTGCCTCACATACCCGCCTAGCCTTTCTTCAGATGGCGCTGTCCCAGAAGTTCCGCAATCTGTACGGCATTGAGCGCCGCACCCTTGCGCAGATTGTCGGAAACGCACCACAGATTGATGCCGTTCTCAACCGTCGCATCATCGCGGATACGGCTGATGAAGGTGGCATAATCGCCCACACATTCCACCGGCGTGATATACCCGCCCGGCTCACGCTTGTCATAGACCATGATTCCGGGCGCCTCACGCAGGATTTCCCGGGCCTCGTCAGCGGAAAGGGGTTGCTCGAATTCGATATTGATCGCCTCGGCATGGCCGACAAAGGTCGGCACCCGCACACAGGTTGCCGTCAGTTTGATGGCGGGATCGAGAATCTTCTTCGTCTCGACGACCATCTTCCATTCCTCCTTGGTCGAACCGTCATCGAGAAAGACATCGATATGCGGAATGACGTTGAAGGCGATCTGCTTGGGGAAGATCTTCGGTTCCGGCTCGTCATTGACAAAAATGCCCTTGGTCTGGCTGAACAGCTCATCCATCGCCGCATTGCCGGCGCCGGATGTCGACTGATAGGTCGACACCACCACACGGCGGATGCGGGCCCGGTCATGCAGGGGCTTCAGCGCCACCACCATCTGCGCCGTCGAACAATTCGGATTGGCAATGATATTGCGCTTTGTATAGCCATCGATCGCTTCCGCATTGCATTCGGGCACGATCAGCGGCACATCCGGATCCATACGGAAATGAGAGCTGTTGTCGATCACCACGCAGCCCTGGGCCGCAGCCCGCGGCGCATGTTCCGCG
>CAYXDL010000215.1:0-716 GCA_964463775.1 uncultured Hyphomicrobiales bacterium | reverse complement strand
ACAGAGCCACCGGCGGAAAACAGGGCAATATCCCAGCCGGTAAAATCGAAATCATCCAGCACCTGGGTTTTCAGGGTCTTCTCGCCGAAACTGACTTCCTTGCCCAGGGACCGGCTCGACGCCAGGGCAGCAATTTCCCCGACGGGAAACTGCCGCTCGCTGAGGATATTCAGCATTTCGCGGCCCACATTACCCGTGGCACCGACGACTGCGACCTTATAACCCATGATACTCACCTTCCAATATTTGGCGGAGCCTCCGCCCCGCTGCCTGAAACCGTGGTTTTAGCGTCCAGACACAAAACCGGCCATGTTGCACTACAGAATAGGTTCCCGAAGCGCAACATGGCCGTTCAATGCCCTGCGGGAACCGGTACCGGCCCCCTTATGGCCGGTCCGTTAAGCGGTGCGTTTATCCAGTGCGGCAATCAACGCATCCGCCATGGCGGTCGTAGTGACGGCCGGTTTGCCCGGCTCCTGAATATCGGCGGTGCGCAGGCCGGAGGCGAGAACATCCTCGACCGCGCCCTCGATCAGATCGGCATCCTCGCCCATATCGAAGGAATAGCGCAGCGCCATGGAAAAGCTGAGCAGCGTGGCCATCGGATTGGCCTTGTCCTGACCGGCGATATCGGGGGCGGAGCCGTGTACCGGCTCATACAGCGCCCGGCGCCGGCCGTTTTACTCGGCACCGAGAGAGGCCGAGGGCAGCATGCC